>JAOAAM010000563.1 GCA_026418875.1 Gemmataceae bacterium
GATGTGTATAAGAGACAGGTTTTAACAGAGCACGATTTATCCCAACCGACTCGAACCAAGTGGAGGTTCGCCATGATCCCGGCCCAAACGATCCTGCACCCGACGGACTTCTCGGACTCCGCGTCGGCAGCGTTCCGTGTCGCCTGCACTTTGGCCAAGCAATGGAATGCGCGGTTGATCATCTTGCACGTCTACCCGCCGGTCTCTGCCTTGTACACCGGCGAAGGCATCGTCCCGCCTACCGCAGGTCCAAGCCGCGAGACACTTTTGGAGCGTTTGCAGCAGATCCGCCCGCAAGACCCGAGTGTGCAGGTGGAGCATGTATTGGTCGAGGGGGTCGAGGTCCCGGAAATCCTGCGTGTCGCTAGAAGCCGAAATGCCGACTTGATCGTCATGGGCACGCACGGCAGGACTGGGCTGGGCCGAATTTTGCTCGGCAGCATCGCCGAACACGTTCTGCGGCAGGCCCCTTGCCCGGTGCTGACCGTGCGAAGTGTCGGCCCTGAACAGGGCGGGACAAGTTGAAGTTTGCCGGTTGTTTCGCAAAATATCCGCACTTTCTCCGGGTTCCAACCCCGGAGCGTCTGGCTGTTTTTTGACACCTTCCGCGGCACGCTGATGGAGCGAGCCACGACGGCGAGTCCGAATCCGTAGTGCAAAAGCTGAGTTGATCATGCCTATTGTCAAAGTCCTAGTCCTCCGGGCACCAGGAAGTAATTGCGACGGAGAGTTGAAATTCGCCTTTGAGCTGGCCGGCGGCCGGGCCGACTTGGTTCACGTCAATCAACTTCGCGAACGCCCCGCATTGTTGCAGAAGTACCAAATTCTTGCGATTCCCGGCGGTTTTACTTACGGGGATGATGTCGCTGCGGGAAAAATCCTCGCCGTCACGCTTCAGCATTTCCTGGGTGACGCTTTACGGCAATTCCGCGACCGCGAGAAACTGATCCTCGGCGTGTGCAATGGTTTCCAAGTGCTACTGAAAGCGGGTGTCTTGCTGACGCCCGACTTGGATGACGGCCCCCTTGCGACCCTCACCCACAACGAGCCTCCCGGGTTTCAAGATCGGTGGGTGTGGCTTGACTCACGCCCGGGAAAGTGTCCGTTTCTCCGCGGCGTGGACCGCCTCTTTGTTCCCATCGCCCACGGCGAGGGCCGCTTCGCGTGCCGGGCTGGGTGGATTCTCCGCGGCTTGGAACAATCCGGCCAGGTCGTCCTCCGGTATTCCGGAATCGTAGATCAACCCGAGTTGCGCAATCCGAATGGTTCGGACGGTGATGTCGCCGGTTTGTGCGACGCTACCGGCCGGGTCTTGGGGTTGATGCCTCATCCCGAAAGGCATGTCCTGCCGGTGCAGCATCCGCACTGGACCAGGCTCGGCTTGGCGGCGGAGGGCGACGGCTTGCGTCTATTCCGGAACGCCATCGAGTTTTTTGATTGACTTGGAGAGTCCTTGCCCGACATCCGGGGCAGGGCCGAACGAGTCCTCGCACCCAGCGAGGCCAGACCGCTTCTCCCGAGAGGATTCATCGCGTAAACTACGGTCAGGCGATTTGCATCGCCGAGAGCGGGCAAGTGGTGAAACTGGCAGACACGCAGGACTTAGGATCCTGTGCCGCGAGGCGTGCGGGTTCGACTCCCGCCTTGCCCAATGGACGGACGGATCATCTCGACCGATCCGCGACAGCCTTCGGCGTCCGTCGGCGACTGGAATGGCCCACCGCTGAAATCTCCTTCCCGAGGTATCTCAATGCGTTTGCCTGTGGCCGTACTCGTTCCGCTAATCGTCATGTTCCCGGCTTTCGCGGTCGAATCTCGCCCCATGACTCCCGAGGATTTGTGGAACATTAAACGAGTGGGTGCACCAAGCATCTCGCCGGATGGTCGGTGGGTCGCCGTCGAGGTGAGCGAATACGACTTGAACGGACCGGGGAACGAGCCAAAGTCGCAAATTTGGCTGCTCTCGACCGATGGACGGACCCAAAAGCAGCTCACAACTTCTCCTGGCCGGAACTCAAATCCGAAATGGTCGCCGGATGGCGAATGGATCGCCTTCATCAGCAAAAGGGGCAGCGATGAGGTGCCGCAGATTTACATCATTTCGGCGTCCGGTGGAGAAGCTCGCCGCGTCACCAATTTGCCGTTCCCCCCCTCTGCCTTAAAGTGGTCCGCCGATGCCAAGTCGATCTTCTTCATCGGGCACACTTGGACCGACACCTGTCTCTTATACACATC
>JAOAAM010000566.1 GCA_026418875.1 Gemmataceae bacterium
CTCAGCAAACGGACCTGCTGCTCCTCGGCCGACACCAAGGAAGCGGTCATGGCATGATCGTCGGCGTCGATGACCAGGATTGTGGCGGGCCGACGGTCGGGCAGATCGTGGGTCGCGGCCAAGGCAAGGGGCAACAGGGCAGAGCCACGGATGGGCAGGCGGCAACGATCCATGATTTCCGCCAGGATGGTGACTTTTTGACTGGTCAGGTAGGCCGGCAAAACGGCCGTCAGTGTCGTCGTTCGGGGGCATAATGGCCGCAAGCGTTGGAACACTTGCCCCAGCAATTCGGCCGACGTGTAGCGATGACGGCCAATTTCCCAGCGACGCGGGAGGTTCACGTCGTGAAGGAAATCCGCGAGGAACAGGTGCGGCCAACGGCGTTCGACGGCGAGTGCCGCATGACCCCATTCCGGGTTCCGGCCGGGAAATGCTGCCGCGAGCGGAAACTCCTCGTGCGGCTCATCCAGAATCACCGGTCGTGCGATTCGCTGACCGTCCCCCGTCATCATTCGCAGGCGGGACGAGTTCAGGTCCAAGCCGACCCAAGAGTCAGACCCACGAGGCGGCTCGGCAGCTTTCCGCGACCAACTGGTCCAACCCATGACCACTCCCCGGAGGAACCTCGCGCCTCATCAAGCCACCGCTTGCTCAGGCTGCGGATCGTACAAGCGAAGCAACAAGTGTTCCTGGCAATACTGCTGGCAATCGTTGATCAAATTCTCCTCGCTCCGCTGCACCACATGCAAGAAATACATCCCCACCACGCTCAAGACCAAGGCCACCAAAGTGCAGTCGAAAGCGAAATTCAGGTGTCGGCTGGCTTCGTTCATGAACACCGTCAATTCCTCGACGGTGGAGCTAGCCATCGAGAACGCCCCGGCCAGGCCGCGCACCGTGCCGATGAAGCCGATCGCCGGGATCGCCCACATCAAGTATTGCACCAGATACATGCTGCTGACCAGTCGATACTGCTCGATCTCGGCCTGCGTCCGCACAACCTCCCCCACGTCCGGTGCGGACTTGCTGATGGCGTATTTGCCCAGCGCCATGCGCACCATCGTGGCGAGGATCAGAGGGCCGCGGTGGGCCGTCTGCAACTCGAGCTTGCGGATGAGAGGTCGCGCATCCTCCGGGAGGATCCGCGCGCCTTCGTCGGTGGGCAATAGATCCAATTGAAAGGCGGGTCGCTGCCGGGCCACCTCCATCGCCCGCCGCCCCAAGATCAGACTCGCCCAAGTGAAAAAGCAGTAACAGGCGATCTGCTCGGGGCCGAAGAGGAGACGGCCGAGGCGTTGCGGCGTCCATTTCCCCTCGGGGTCGATCGACTCCGCTGAACTCTGCGTCCAGCGGTAGATCGGGTAACTGATCCCGCCGACCAGCACCAGCGACAACAAGAGCAACGCAATCTCGCGCGACGGCTTTTGCGACGAACGAACGGTCATGTCGTTCCCCGAGTTGGACCCCTCATTCTGGACCGACGTCCCCATTCTCCGTCGCGTTCGCACCCGGATCAAGGGACGACCGCCTCTTCCGACCCGAACGCCTCTGTTGATTCGTCCTGCTGTGCGGAAAATTTCGTCCGCCTGAGTATACAGTCTAGCAGTTCTCCGAAGGAGGTGAGGCGATGCGGCGAGAGACGTGCCCCATGCGGATCGTGTGGGTGGCCCTGCTCGGGCCGATGTTGGCCGAACTGATGTTGGCTGGGCCGGCGTCGGCTGGGCCGATGTCGGCTGGGCCGAAGATGGTTGGGGCGGTGCGTGCTGGGACCATCTTGGCTGGGCCGATGCCGACCGAGCCAACCTCCGTTGGGCCGAAGGGGGTCCGGTGGGAGGTTCAGGAAATCGCCCGGGATCTGAGCATCGGGTACGCCGTCGCCTTGGCGGATCTCAATGGCGATGGGCGATCCGACATCATTGTCGTCGATCAGCATCGTGTCCTGTGGTACGAGAACCCGACGTGGAAGCCCCGGCTCATCCTCCAGGGGAAGACCCGTCCGGACAACGTCTGCCTGGCAGTCTTCGACGTGGACGGCGACGGCCAGCTCGACATCGTGCTGGGTGCTGGGTGGCGTCCGTTCAACACCGAGGTCGGCGGCACGCTGCAATGGCTGAAACGTCGGGCGTCTCTTGACGAAGAGTGGGAGCTTTTCCCCATCGCCGAAGAACCTTCGGTCCATCGAGTGCGGCTGGCTCGGCTGGATGGCCCGCAACGACCTCCGGCCATCGTCTTGGCCCCGCTGATGGGTCGGCAGAGTTCCGCGGCGGGCAACTGGCTCGATGGCCGACCCGTTCGCATCCTCGCCTATCGCCTGCCGAAAGATCCGAGGGTCGGCCCGTGGGAGCCGGCCGTCCTCAGCGAGGAACTGCACGTCGTTCACAACATTGCCGTCACGCCGGGCGATTCGCCGGAACAACCGGATCGCTTGCTCGCGGCCAGTTATGAAGGGGTTAGTGTCGTCGAAGCCAGCGACGGGGGCCGTTGGCGGACTCGACGCATCGGGTCCGGAAATCAGGACAACCCGAAAGCCAGCCGGGGTGCCAGCGAAATCAAACAAGGGAAGCTCAAAACCGGTCGCACGTTCATCGCCACCATCGAACCCTGGCATGGGAACCAGGTGGTCGTCTACACCGACCACGTGGGCGAAGATGGACTCCGTCGGCGGTTCGTCCTGGACGAGCAACTGCGGTGGGGGCATGCGGTCTGGTGTGCGGACTTGGACGGCGACGGCGATGAAGAACTGATCATCGGCGTCCGCGATCAACTCAGCGAGCAAGCCAGGAGCGGCGTCCGCATTTACAAGTGTCAGGATGGCCGTGGCGAACGCTGGACGCGGCACCTGGTCGATGCGGGGGGTGTCGCCGTCGAGGACCTGGCGGCGGGGGACCTGGATGGCGATGGCCGCATCGACATCGTGGCGGTCGGACGGCAATCACGGAATGTCCGCATCTATTGGAATCGGCCGGAGTGAACCTTCCGCCGTCGTCGGAGGGGGTGAGACATCGGGGGCCTGGGCGGGGGCGGACTGTCAGTGGACCTGCGCGAGAAAAAAGCCGCCGCGATTTCTCGCGGCGGCTTCAATCGGTTGCTCGTTACTCGATTGGGACCGATGGCATCAGGGTTTGGACTTTTCCGTGGTGGGCTCGGCCAGGAGTCGCACGAGTCGGTCGGCGGCCTGCTTCGCCGCAGCGGCTTTCTCCATGGCTTCCTTGCGAGCTGCGACCACGGCTTGGGCGGCGGCGTCATACGCCTTCCGCGCCTCGGCGGCTTTCATGGTCGCGGTTTGCAGCGCTTCTTGCAGCGGCTTGAATTCCGCTTCCGCTTGCTCCAAGGCTGACTTCCGCTGGGCCGCCTCCTGCATCGCTTGGCCGATCTCGTCGTCCAGTCGCTTTTGCTCCGCGAGGGCGACTTTCAGTTGCTCGGCGGCTTGATTACGAAGTTCTTGCCGCTTCGCCAGCATCTCTTTCTGCGCCGGCAGGTCATCGACCGTGGGGATCGAGTTGAACTCGTCTCGGGCCGACTTCCATGACGCCGTGAGCTTTTCGACTTGGGCTTCGGCCGCTTTCAGCGCTTGTTCCGCTTTGGCCCGTCGTTGAGTCGCCTCCTCGATCGAGCGGGTCAGCTGCTGCGCTCGGTCTTCGGATTGTTGCAACGCCGCGGCGGCCTCGGTCAGCGGTGCCTCGGCCTGTTTTTCGATGGCCGCCACTCGCTCCGAGACATCCTTCAGCAGGGTTTCCGTGTCTCGGACGATGGCGTCGTAGGAATCCTTGGCGGCCTGCTCGGCGCGGGTTGCTTGTTCCAACGCAGTGCGGGCCTGTTCCAAGGCCGTCGCGGCCATCGACTCGGCCTCGAGCGCTTGTTGCATTTCGAGCTTGGCCGACTCCAATTCGGCGACCGCGCGGGTGGCTCTCTCCGTGCTGGCTCGCGCCTTCTCCTCGTGCGAACCGCGTTCGTCGCGAAGGGCTTTGAGGGTTTCATTCAGGATCGTCTGCCGGGCACGGGCCACGTCACTGTCTACGGCCGACGGCACGAGCTCTGTCTCTTATACACATCTGACGCT
>JAOAAM010000107.1 GCA_026418875.1 Gemmataceae bacterium
GTTCAGCAGCACGGGGTGCGACCGGGTCACTTCTTCGAGAATGTCCCAGACTTGCTCGTCTTTCCGCTCGAGCATCTTCTTGGCCGACTTGATCGTGTCGGCGTGGCCCAACTCTTTCAAGCGGCGGATGATGAACGGCTGGAACAATTCCAAGGCGATCTTCTTCGGCAGACCGCATTGGTGCAGACGCAGCTCCGGACCGACGACGATGACCGACCGGGCCGAGTAGTCCACCCGCTTACCGAGAAGGTTCTCGCGGAATCGGCCTTGCTTGCCCTTGATCATGTCCGTGAGCGACTTAAGCGGTCGATTCGACGAGCCGAGCACGGGCCGCTTTCACCGGTTATTGTCGAACAGGGCATCGACGGACTGTTGCAGCATCCGCTTCTCATTGCGGATGATCACCTCGGGCGCGTTCAGATCGACAAGTTTTTTCAACCGGTTGTTGCGGTTGATGATTCGGCGATACAAGTCGTTCAGGTCGCTGGTGGCAAAGTTTCCCGAATCCAACAGCACCAACGGTCGAAGATCAGGAGGGATGACCGGGATGCACGAAAGCACCATCCACTCGGGCTTGTTGCTCGAGTCGCGCAGCGCCTCCACGACCTTGAGCCGCTTGATCAGGTCACGCTGCTTTTGTTTGGACGACTTCTCTTTCTTGATCAGCTCGTTCAACTCCTCGCGCAATTCCTTGGAGAGCTCGACGAGGTTGAGGTTCTCGAGCATTTTGCGGATGGCGTCGGCGCCCATGTCCGCTTCGAAGGCGTCGCCGTACTCTTCGCGCTTTTGTCGGTACTCTTCCTCGGTCAGCAGTTGATGTTTTTTGAGTGGGGTGCTCCCCGGGTCGATCACGACGTATTCTTGGAAATAGATGATTTTCTCAAGGTTCGCCGTCTTCATGTCCAACAGCGTGCCCAAGCGGCTGGGCATGGCCTTGAAGAACCAGATGTGGACGACGGGGGCGGCGAGTTCGATGTGCCCCATGCGTTTGCGGCGGACACGGGAATGCGTGACCTTGACCCCGCAGCGGTCGCAGACCATCCCCTTGTACTTCATGCCGCGGTATTTGCCGCAGGAGCACTCCCAGTCCTTTTCCGGGCCGAAAATCTTCTCGCAGAACAGGCCATCCTTTTCGGGCCGATACGTGCGGTAGTTGATCGTCTCGGGTTTTTTCACCTCGCCGAACGACCAGGAGCGGATGTCGTGCGGGCTGGCCAGGCTGATGCGGACAGCTCCGTAATCGTTGATGCGGTCGTAGGTGTGTTCGCCCGTCGCGGCAGCGCTATTTGCCATGCTCATCTCCGTTCGCCCCTCCCGCGGTTGGTGATGGGAAAGTTTCCAGGGTCGGCCGAGCCGAACGATCTCGTGTTTTCCGTGGTCTCGAGTGCTCCGGTCGCACTCAGATCCGTTTCTTTTCCAGTTGCATGTTCAACCCCAAGCCACGAATCTCGTGCGTCAACACGTCGAAACTCGCGGGGGTGCCAGCCTCGAGGGTGTTTTCCCCTTTGACCATGCTTTCGTAGATTTTGGTTCGGCCCTCCACGTCGTCGGATTTGACCGTGAGAAGTTCCTGGAGGATGTACGCTGCTCCGTACGCCTCCAACGCCCACACCTCCATCTCGCCAAAACGTTGGCCACCGAAGCGAGCCTTTCCGCCGAGCGGCTGCTGGGTGATCAGCGAGTAAGGCCCGGTGGCGCGAGCATGGACTTTGTCATCCACCAGATGGTGCAGCTTCAGCATGTAGATGTAGCCGACCGTGACCATCTGCTCGAACGGCTCGCCGGTGCGGCCGTCGTACAGCACGGTCTTGCCCGACTCGTGGAAGCCCGCTTCTTTCAGCGCCGCCCGGATTTCCTCCTCGGTGGCACCGTCGAACACCGGGGTGATGGCTTTGAAGCCGAGCTTCGCCGCCGCCCAGCCGAGGTGGGTCTCGAGGATCTGTCCGACGTTCATACGGCTGGGGACGCCCAGCGGATTGAGCAGGATGTCCACGGGCGTGCCATCGGCCAAAAACGGCATATCCTCTTCGGGGAGGATTTTGGAAATCACGCCCTTGTTGCCGTGGCGGCCGGCCATCTTGTCGCCGACGGAAATCTGCCGCTTCGTCGCAACGTACACCTTCACCATCTGCTGCACGCCGGTCGGAAGTTCGTCGCCCCGCTTTAACGAGTTCAACTTCCGCTCGCGCTCATCCTTGAAGGCTTGGATGCGCTCGTGGTGGTTGGCCCACGCCTGCTTGGCGGCTGCTTTTCTCTCCGGCGAGCGGATGTCCAGGTCATCCAACCGGAACTGGTCCGCTTGCTCCATCACCACGCGATCGTCCTTGTCAACACCCAGCACCTTGTTGGTGTTGGGGTCCTTGACCTCCTTCTTGTCCAGAATCTCCGCCAATTCGGCGATGAACGCCCGGAACTGCTCGGCGATCTTGTGGGCGTAAGTCCGTTCGATCTCCTTTTCTTCCTTGGCCACTTGCCGACGTTCCTCGTCCGACATGCTGGCACGCCGGCTGAACCGCTTGGTGTCGATGACGATGCCTTCGATGCCCGAGGGAACCTCCAGCGAGTCGTTCTTGACGTCTTCACCGGCTCGGCCGAAGATCGCATGGAGCAACTTCTCTTCTGGCGTGAGTTCCGAGCGGGACTTCGGCGAGACCTTGCCCACCAGGATGTCGCCGGGTTTGACGTAGGTGCCGATGCGCACCACGCCGTTGTCGTCCAGGTTCATCAGCGCCTTCGGGCTGACGTTGGGGATGTCCTTGGTGAATTCCTCCTTGCCCAGCTTCGTCTCGCGGATTTCCGCCTCGAACTCCTCGATGTGGATCGAGGTGTAGGTGTCGTGCTTGACGAGCTTTTCGCTGATGATAATGGCGTCCTCGAAGTTGTACCCGTCCCACGACATGAACGCGACGAGGACATTTCGCCCCAGCGCGAGTTCGCCTTGGTGAGTCGCCGCGCCGTCGGCGATGATCTGCCGTTTTTTCACCTTCTGGCCGACAGAGACAATCGGCTTCTGGTTCAAGCAGGTGCGTTCGTTCAGCCCGTGGAACTTGCGCAGCACATACTCGCGGATCGACTTGTCGCGTTCTTCGACCTTGATCCGCTCGGCGTCCACATAGACGACAGTGCCGTCTTTCTCGGCGCGGACAACCATGCCGGAATTCTGAGCGACTTCGCGCTCCAAGCCAGTTGCGACCAACGGCGGCTCCGTCACCAGGAGCGGGACCGCTTGCCGCTGCATGTTGGAACCCATCAGCGCCCGGTTGGCGTCGTCGTGTTCCAGGAAGGGGATCAAGCCGGCGGAGACGCCCACCATCTGCTTGGGCGAGACGTCGATATACTCGACTTTGTCCGCGGAGATCGTGCCGAAGTCGCCGCCGAACCTTGCCACGATGCGGTCTTCGGCGAGTTGGCCATTGTGCGTCGGCGTGTCGGCCGGGGCGATCGTCACCCGGGACTCCTCATCGGCACGCAGCCAGACGACTTCGTCGGTCAGCTTTTTGTTCTTGATCTTTCGATACGGCGTGATCAGGAAACCGTAGTCGTCCACTTGCGCGTAGATCGACAGCGACGAGATCAGGCCGATGTTGGTGCCTTCCGGCGTCTCGATCGGACAAATTCGGCCATAGTGCGAAATGTGGACGTCACGGACCTCGTACCCCGCCCGCTTGCGGTTGAGTCCGCCCGGCCCGAGCGCCGACAGACGCCGCTCATGCGTCAGTTGCGACAGCGGGTTGGTCTGGTCCACCACTTGCGACAGTTCGCTGCGGCCGAAGAAGTAGTCAATCGCCGCCGAGACGCTCTTCGGGTTGATCAGGCTGCGCGGCGTCATGTCCTCCTGGTCGCGGATGGACATACGTTCCTGCACCGTCCGCCGGAGCTTGAGGAAGCCTTTGCGCAATTCGTCGGCGGCTAGTTCGTCGATCGTGCGCAACCGGCGATTCCCGAGATGGTCGATGTCGTCGACCGTGGCGGCCGGACGGTCTCGCTTCTCCCCTTCCTTGGGCGGTGGCAGGCGAAGTTCCAACAGATACTTGATCGAGTTGACCAGGTCCGTCGAGGTCAGGGTCATTTCCGTCTCGGGGACATTCTGGTCGAACTTCCGGTTGATACGGAAGCGGCCGACTTTGCCGAGCCGGTAGCGGTTCGGATCCTGGAATTTTTCGCGGAACAGTTCCCGGGCCTTGTCCAATTGGGCGGGGTTCCCGGGCCGGAGGCGTTGGTAAATTTTCAGCAACGCTTGCTCATGGCTGGGCACCTTGTCATCCTTCGAGCCGGCACGGTCTTCCGCGAGCGAATTCAGGATGACCATCTCGCGCGGCTTGCGGAGGATGTGGACCTCCCGCAGTTTGCTGGTGATGATCTTGTCGATGACATCGGGCGAGAAATGCTCGCCGCTCTCCAGGTACAACTCGCCCGTTTCCGGGTCGATGATGTCGCTCACGGAGATCGGCCACGGGTCGTCCTTGCCCGACGGCTCCAAATTGCGGCGCAGGTTATCGTTGACCTTGATGGTCTCGATCTCCTTGGCGTGGAAAGTGCGCAGGATGGCCTCGTCGGTCGAGTATTGCGGGTCCATCGCGCGCAGGAGGGTGATGGCGCTGAATTTCCCAGTCTGATCGATGCGGACGCCGAGGGTGTCCTTCTTGGTGACGTTGATTTCAATCCAACTGCCGCGTTCGGGGATGATTCGGCAGGAGTGCAGCTTCTTATCGCTGCCGCCGGAATCATCGACCACGAAATCGACGCCCGGGGAGCGATGCAGCTGAGAGACGACGACACGTTCGGCACCGTTGATGATGAATTCGCCGCCGCCGATCATGATGGGCATGTCGCCGAGATAGACCTCCTCCTCGACGGGTTGATCTTTCCGCAAGCGCAACCAGACGCGGAAGGGCCGGCCATAGGTCAGCCGCAGCTGACGGCACTCGTCGGGATCGTAGCGCGGCTTGCTCAATTCGTAACGGATGTACTCCAGCGAGAGCTTCTTGTCGTAGCTTTCGATGGGGAAGATTTCGCGCAGGACCCCCTCCAGCCCGATCGGCTCACGCTTTTCGGGGGGGACATCGAGTTGGAGGAAGCGCTCGTAGGAGCGTTGTTGGACCTCGGTGAGCGGCGGAACGGGGGTGGCATCGCCGAAGCGACCAAAATTCCGTGTTTCCTTAGGAACAATGATGCGGTCGGCTGGAATGGGCATGGTCTATCCCTTGTGAGTGTTCAGGCAAGAATCATCCGCGGCGCGATCGAAATCGCAGCCGGCATGGTTCAGAGGCCAACAAGGTCGGCAACGAGTCATCGTCCACGACAAAGCGGAGCGAAAGCGAACCGTGACATTGCGGCATCGGGACGTTGAGGAAGTCCCAGCGGCGCCCACAGCCGAGGGCAACGAGAAATCGACGGCGTGACCGAGGTCATCGACGATCCGGAACACGCGGTGTCACCATGGGACGACGAGCAACCGAAGCTCTCGGACGACATCCTGACGGCGGAGAGGCTTCTGGTCGATTCAAGGGCGCACGGCAAGGACCATCCGGAGGACGCCCATGGGCAGTGTTTGCAGCGGACGTCCTCCGGCGGCAGAGGACGAGGTCACTTGATGGTGACTTTCGCCCCGGCTTCTTCGAGCTTCCTCTTGATGGCTTCGGCTTCGTCCTTGGCAATGTTCTCCTTGACGGGCTTGGGAGCGCCTTCGACCAAGTCTTTGGCTTCCTTGAGGCCCAAGCCGGTGATTTCCCGAATCACCTTGATGATACCAATCTTCTTGGCCGCATCGAATCCCGCTTCCAAGACCGGGGTGAATTCGGTCTTCTCGGGCGGTTTCTCGGCACCTGCAGCACCGGCACCACCGGCCGCCGGCGCAGCGACCATCACGGCACCACCCGCGGCTGGCTCGATCTTGTACTTCTCTTTCAAGTACTCTTTCAGTTGCACCGCTTGTGACAAAGTGAGGGCAGCAATTTTGTCGCCCAAGCTGGCAATGTCTGCGGCAACACCGTTCGTTTCGGACATTGATCAGTTCCTTTATAAAAAAAGTCGTGCTGCTGAAGCGGGCAGCCGTGCGTAATAGCCGATTCCGTAAAGTCCCTTGCTCTGGGTGACGGCGGCACCACACCACCGTTGCCGGTTCGTCGCTGTTTCACGCCGAAGCCGCGGCCGCGTTTTCTTCCTTGGTCTTGCTCTCGATTTGGCTGGCGAGCTGGGCACCTGGCCCTTGCAGGCAAGCGGCCAAAGCGCTCCCCGGGCCGAGAATCAAGGCGACCAATTCGCCAATCGCCTCCAATCGGGTCGGCATCGTGAGGGCTTGTTCGAACGTGACCTGCTCGCCCTCGGCGACCGCCGTCTTGACTTTCAACTTCTCCGCGATCTTGGGGTCTTTCTTCCCGGCCTCTTTGATGGCGGCCTCGATCTCGCGGCTGAGTTCCTTGATGCTTTCGCCGCCACCCCAAGCCACGACCGTGTTGCCCGACCAGACGTCCTTCAAGCGGACACCCAATTCGTCGAAGACCCGCCGGGCCAGGCTGTTCTTGACCATGTGCAGCCGGACGTTCTTCTTCCGCAGGTTCAAGCGGATCTGGTTTTCCGTCACCGCATCCAGCTTGTCTTGCGTGAGCAGGACGAGATTCTTCACGTTGCTGAAGGTTTGCTTCAGCGCGTCCATCTGCATTTGCTTGATGAGTTTGCTCATGATCGCTTTTCGGTTCTTAGCGGGTCAGTTTGCTGCCGACATCCGCACCACGGATGGCGGGCCGAAATTCAGCACGGAGATCAAACCGTAATCTGGATCCCAGGACTTTGTGTCGCCGAAACCCAAGCGGAGAGGACGTATTGGCCGCGAACACCCGAGGGCTTAGACGCTTTGATCTGGTCGATGAAGGTCTGGATATTTTCGACCAGTTTGTCCTCGTCGAAGCTCATTTTCCCAACACGGGCATGAACATTACCGGTTTTGTCGGTACGGTACTCGACTTTGCCCGCTTTGAACTCGCGCACGGCTTGTCCGACATCCTGGGTTGCGGACAACACGGTTCCCGCCTTCGGCGTGGGCATCAATCCGCGGGGGCCGAGAACTTTACCCAATCGGCTCACTTTGCCCATCATGTCTTGGGTGGCCAAGGCCACGTCGAAGTCGAGCCAATTCTCTTTCTGGATTTTCTCGATGAGGTCGTCGCCGCCCGCGTAATCTGCACCGGCGGCTTTGGCCTTCGCCACGTTGTCGGCTTGGCAGAAGACCACAACGCGGACGCTCTTGCCGATGCCGTGTGGCAGGGAGACCGAGCCACGGACCAGCTGATCGCTCTGCGTGGCATCGATGCCCAGGTGCATGTGGATTTCGACCGTCTCATCCATTTTCGATCGCTTGAGCGACTTCAAGGTGGCGACGGCCTTCCGCAACGGCATGGCACCTTCCCGACGCAATTTGGCGCGGATGTTCTTAAGGTGATTTTTCAGTTTCTTGCCGCGGCGGGGGGCCTTGCCGGGCTTCTTGCGTCGGCGCGGGGCCGTCTCGACCG
>JAOAAM010000206.1 GCA_026418875.1 Gemmataceae bacterium
GGCCTCGTAAACGCGCAACAGACCCTCGATCGCCGCGACTCGCTCCCGGGCCGACTCGGCATCCGGTGGTGCGCGAAGAGTACCAGCCAAGACGCTGCGGTAAGCAACGGCGGCCGAATCTGCTTCGTGTGCCTCCCGTCGTCGTGCCTCTTCGAGAAGGGCCTTTCGGACGGCTGGACTAAACGACAGCCGCTCGACCGCTTGGGTCAGGGGGCGGCTTCGTTCCCCTTGCCATTGTTGTTCGGCACGTCGATCCCACACGGCCCGAGCCTCACCGTCGAGCAACCCGATAAGGTACGCATCGGCGCGAATGGGGGAGCCATCTTCCTTGGTCAACCAAAGTCGATGGATTTCGGGGGTTTCCAGAATTTCCGGGAAAGAGCGATCGCCAAGCGCCCGCCGCAGAATCCAAAGCCGAATGCGATCCACTGCGTCCAATTCCGCATCTCTCGCCTGCGCTAGGACGTCACCAGCCGTCGAAGCCACGGAAACGGCGGCGTTCTTCCAATCGCTCTCCAACAACTCCCTTCGCCGCAAGCTGATCAGTTTTTTGAGCGGCTGACCGAATCGGTCATCGTGATCCTGGGCCGATTGAGCGGCATTCGCAAGACTTTGCAGCGCGGCGGCTCGGTCACCCGCGTCCGCTTGGGCGATGGCAAGTTCGTACTGTCGGAGGGCGTCGTCTGGATTCTGCTCTGCCTCGCTTTGCCGTCGGCCGAGTTGCGCCCGGGGCGGGACGAAGCCCCAAATCTCCGTCGGCGTCGTCACGATCACGTAGCCGTCCGCGAATGCCAAATTGCCCCACGGCTCCGCGCTGGAGCGAGCGTCCGCCGGTTCCCCGTCTTCCTGATGCAACACGCGAAGCCCCATCCGCGTTGGCCAAAACACGAACTGGTCGCTCACCAAGCCGCGACCGAAAGTGGCCCGATCGCCCTCGTCCGGCTTGGTCCACAAGACAGTTCCCTTGGCGGCGTCGTAGGCTCGCAGCCCCTGCGGAAATCCGCCCAACGTCGCGAACAGCCGGCCGTTCGACACGCCCAACAGGTGGATGGCGTAGGTTGGTCCGCTATCCCAAATCAACTCCCCGCTCCGGGCATCCAAGCAGAAGATTCGGTCAGCGTCGGCAGGGACGGCGTAGACTCGGCCTGCGGCATAGAGGCACGGGGCCAAGTCACGCGGCAACAGGCCATCCGTCGATCGGGGTGGAGACGTGCCGTAGCGAAATGCCCAGGCACGTCGGCCGGTCAGGGCGTCGAGGGCGATAATGGCACCGCTGTGCGTGCAGAACACGACGTTGGTGCCCGCCATGGTGAGAAGATCGTGTCGCTGCCGTGGCCGATCCGATCCCATTTCGACCGACCAAATCTCTTGCCGCCAGCGGCGGATCGGCGGTTCACGCTGATCCAACGAGTCGGCATCATAACATTCGATCGACGTGACGGCTTGCCGGCCCTCGAATCGGGTCCGGGCCAGGTACATCCGCCCATCTCGGACGATCGGGGCACCCTCAAACAGAGCGGGCGGGTCGGAGTCCAAGGTTCGGGCACGCAGTTGCCAACGGGGGATCATGCGGACACGATCGTCACCCGTTCGACGCCACTCCAGGCAGGCAATCACGGACTCTGATTCCACACCAGCCGCACCGGCGTCCGGGGGGGCCATCGTCTGTGCCCCGAACCGGGCATAGATTCGGTCGCCCGACACGGTGAGCGTGTAGGCTAAATCGCTGCGAGTGGGCACCCGCAGGTCCAGAGAGAGGGGCAACCCCGCGGTCAGGCGATGATCATACGAGCCGACCAATCGGCCATCGTTTAATCGGTACACGAAGATGCGGGCTGCATCCGCGATCAGGGCATAACCAGGGATGATCACGGGGTGAAAAGCGAGGCTGCGTGCCATCGAGGCGACCCCGAGCGGCGGGTCGGTCTCGCGGTGGGCACGAACAGCTTGTTCGCCGGGGATCGAACTCCGCCAGGTGGGAACGTCGGGCCAGTACGGCACGGTCCCCGCGGGGATCACCCGTCCACGGGTCGAATCACCCCCGAACGTCGGCCAGATACCCCCCCCTCCCGCTTGCCGGAACGCAAGGTCGCTGTCCAAAAGCCCGCCGAGTGTGTCCGCCAATCGCCCCGAGCGACCGGCGAGATCGCCCTGCGCCTCCGGATGCTTGGTGCGAAATGCCTCCCATTGCGATTTCGCAGCGGCCTTCTCACCACGCAGCAACAGCGACAAAATCAGGCGTGCCTGAACTACCGCCTCGGAACCTTGCACGTCGGGATGACGCAACCTTGTGCGGGGTTCCGCTGTTCCCTCGGCACTTCGGGCAGCAGGATAGTCGGCCAGCATCAACCAATAATGCTCCGCCAACTCGAATTCGCCCCGCTCTAAGGCGAGGTCGCCCAGGAGGAGCAGTGCTGGCTCGGCCGACTCGCTGCAAAAGGCCTCGGTGACGATTTGTTCCAGTAGAGCCGGATCTCGTTGGGAGCGACCTTGCTCCAGCCAAGGCTTCACTCGCTCCTCGACCGAGCGGCGATACAACCGGCGAGCCTCGGCAGGCAACGCTGCGATCCGGCTATGGATCAACCAACGGGCGGGTAGAGCCCGTCGTGGATCCTGCGGGGCCAGGCTGACAAATACGTCTCCCGATTCCGCGAGTGTCTGCTGGTATCGGCGAAGGGCGTCTTCGATGCGTCCTTCCGCGGCTAGACGGTCCGCGGTCTCGATCTCATCGCGGACTCGTCTTTCCTCGCCGAGGAGGGTGCCAGGCTTTGGACTGTCCTGCGCGATGCCACTCGCCATGCCGACGACGAGCAGGAAGAACGCGGCCGTCCTGTTCATGTCCACCATCATAGGGCGCGGTTTTTCCCGGTGGTAGGTCAACGCGTGCCGACTTGCCGCAACGGCTTGTGCATTCTCGAGCCATCTCTGGCGGGTCGCTCCTCAATGCACCCCGGTCGATCTTTGCCCGCCGCCATCGAATCCTTAGTCTGTCGCCGGGGTTCAAT
This sequence comes from Gemmataceae bacterium, assembly GCA_026418875.1. Classification (GTDB taxonomy): domain Bacteria; phylum Planctomycetota; class Planctomycetia; order Gemmatales; family Gemmataceae; genus CAKZUU01. The sequence goes on from JAOAAM010000206.1 coordinate 3,006, forward strand.
CTATGACTTGCCGTGGAGTCTCGGCGTAGAAAAGGGTGCGCGAATATGACGATTCGGTATCAGCTACTCCCTGTGTTGATTTGGTTGTCCTTGGCCCTCGTCGCTGTTGGCGATGACGCCACGAAGCCGCGGTCTGAGTCGGAAAAGGCCGCAACCACCGGCCGAATCCAGCGGAAGACTTACTTTTTCAAGGAGGCGGGCAAGGACATGGAATATGCCCAGTATGTCCCCTCGAAACTAACTCCCGGTAAAAAAGTACCGTTGGTCGTCGCACTTCACGGCTTGGGCAGCAATCCACAACAAATCATGCGGTATCCGGGGATGACCGACTTGGCAGAGAAATACGGCTACGTCGTTGTCGCCCCGATGGGGTACAACTCTCGCGGTTGGTACGGGCAGCGTATTCGGATTGGCGTCCTGCCCGATGACCCGGAGAACCTCCACGAACTCAGCGAAAAGGATGTGATGAATGTCCTCGACCTGGCCCGCCGGGAGTTTGATGTCGATCCCCATCGGATCTATCTCATGGGGCATTCCATGGGCGGCGGCGGGACGTTTCATCTCGCCATGGAAAACCCGGGCCTGTTCGCGGCAATCGGGCCGATCGCCCCGGCGATCTTCCGGCCCGTCACTGACTTGGAAAAAATCAAGCACGTCCCGGTGATTCTCGTGCAGGGGGAGAAGGACAACCTGGTGCCGGCTCGGAGAGTCCGAACTTGGGCGGACAAAATGAAAGAACTGAACATGACCCACGAGTACATTGAAGTGCCCGGTGGGGATCACATCACGCCGGCCTTCCGCCAACTGCCAAAAATTTTCGAATTCTTCGACAAGCATCCGAAGAAACCGGCGGCGGCTCCATGATTCGTCGAACGGCCTCCCCTCGACTCGATCGAATCCTTTACCGCATCACCGGATACGCCAGGCGTATAGGCGTTGCTTGTCCTTGACGATCAGGACATCCCCCGAAATCGCCGGGTGCGACCAAGTGGCTTCGTCGCAGACTTGATACTCGCGGACGGGATTCCAACGACGGTCGTTGGCCCGCAAGACGAACAGTTTGCCTTCGGTTGTTTGAACCAAGACGTGATCGCCGGCGGCGAGGAGGGCGGCGTACTCCCCCAAATTCGGCTGCCGCCATAGGACTCGCCCGTCGGCCAGGTTCACCGCGATCACGGAGCCGCCATCGGCCATCGATAACCCGAACATCCGTGAACTTACGGCGACGGGAGAACTGAGGTACAGCGAGTGGGCACGGATTTCCCACTTGTCAGCCAGTTGGAACCGAGTTCCGGTCCGCGTGACTCGAATCGCTTGACACGGTTTCTGATAGCCGGAGTGGATCACGGTATCGCCGACAATCAGCGGCGTGATACTGTTCTGATCGTACCCCGTGGTGAAGCGTTGTTTCCACAGTTCCTTTCCGGTCTTCGGATCGACGGAGATGAGGAACTGCTGCGATTGCACGACGAGTTGCCGACTTCCCGCGAGCTCTTCAATCACCGGTGAACTGTAACCGGGGCCATCGGCGGGTAACGCCCACAGTTCCTTGCCGCTACGGGAGTCAAAGGCCAAGAGAGCACCCTGGTTGTGGCCCCCGGCCCAGACCATGACGCGGCCATCGTCCACGATGGGCGAGGTGGCCACGCCGTACAGCGGCCAAGGTTTCGGGAAGCGGCGGTCAAAAGTTTTCCGCCACAATAGCCGTCCCTCGGTTGTATCCCAACAGGTCAGAATCCCGCTGATGCCGAAGGTGTAAAGTCGTCCCTCGGCGACGCAAGGGGTTGACTTCGGCGTCTGGCCATGCCAGCCCACGGCACTGTCGAGTTCGGCCGAGGCGGGATAGCGTTGAATCCAAACCTCGCTCCCGTCGCTCAGGTTCGAGGCCCGCACCACTTCCTCTTCCCCGATGCGGGTGAAGGTGAAGACTCGACCTTGGGCAATGACCGGGCTGGAGTGCCCTTCGCCGACTTCCACTGACCAGAGTTTCTCCAGTTTGGCCGGCCATTCACGCGGTGGGTCGTGGATGACCCCATCGCGTGTCGGACCCCGCCACTGCGGCCAATCAGCCCAGACCGATCCAGGCAAAACGAGGAACAAGAGCGCGACGCCACGCATGATGGTCACCGTTTCTTCAGAGCTTTTTTCAGTCCCGGGATGGTGCCCCAATCGACGACCTCGGTATCGGCCTGACCGACTTCCTCGCACAATCGGCGAATCTGCTGCAAGAGTTGGACCGTGTGCTTTTCCAAAGACTTCCTGCTGCTCGTCTCAACATTCAACCTCAGCAGCGGTTCGTTATTGCTGCGACGGAGTGAGAACCACCAATCGGGTCGGTATCCTGGGCGGACTCGGCGATACAAGTTGCCGCTCTCGTCGCCGGGCGCCGGGAGGAACAGATCGCTCTCGGTGGGAATATCTGCGACTTTCGGGCTGTAGACGCTCACACCGTCGATGGCCAGCACATACGTTTGCCCCTCGTCACGGAAGGCTTGGGTCAAGCGCGACACCACCTCCTTACTGACGTTGACCCAATCTTCGCTCAGGATGCGGACGTTGATTTCACCGGAGTGGTGCCATTTCGGTAACTCGCCGATGAGTTGAGAGAGGGTTTGGCCACGCCGGTGCAATGCTTGCCAAAGGGCCATCAAGGCAATCAAGCCGCTGTCTTGGTAGAAGCTTTGCGGGAAATTGAAATGGGCTGACGACTCGCCGCCGAAAACCGCGCCGACGTTTTGCATGGCTCGTTTCAGGGTGTCTTGCCCAACTTTGGAGAGGTACGGTGTGCCACCGTGCTGAAGCACGGTTTCGACCACGGACCAAGAGCAGGTCCCGGTGAAAGCAACGGGTTTCTCCTGACCGGCGACGTCGGGCAGGTTGGTGGCGATGATGGCGGCAAGAAGTTGGTCGCCCGTCACGACCTCTCCTTCTTCATCGACCATGAACAGGCGGTCGGCATCGCCGTCGAAGGCGGCACCGAACATCGCCTGCCGGTCTTGCACCGCCTCAGCCAGAGCATCCATAGCACCGGGCAGGCCGGGGTTGGACGGTCGACTTGGGAAGCGCCCGTCGATCGTGGCCGCAATGGCCTCGATCTTCACCCCCGGTACCTCCTCGCGCAGGGTGGGCAAGAAAACGCTGCCGACGCCGTTACCCGGGTCGATCACCACCGTGCCGCGGAAGGCCGATCGATCCGGTGCCCATTGGCACGCATGCCGGACAAAATCCCGGACCAGGTGACTAGGGGTCGTGGGAAACGGGACGACGGGCGCGGTTGCCGCCGAAGGCTGCGGG
>JAOAAM010000300.1 GCA_026418875.1 Gemmataceae bacterium
GGACTGTCGCGACGCGGGCCAACGACATAGTGTCCCCGCCGATGCCACAGCAAAAGTCGCCGATCTCGCCGAAACTACGAAACCTCTCCGCTCGATACTCGGCAACAACATCACCACTCGCCTGTTCGAGAGCATCCCGGGTGAAATACATCGTTTCGGCATGTGCGAACTTCTTGCGGGCAGCCTGCCGCAGCATGGTCATTGAGATGGCCATTCTTGCTAGGTCAGCATCATACTTTCGGCGAAGCGCCTCAATCGCATACAATTCGCCATTCGCTTCCGGCCGCAGCTGAGCCGCCAGCCGCAGCGCCGACTGTCCCTGATCTGTGAGTAGCCGCTCAAATTCCTCCAGATTCATGCGGCCAGCTCCATCGTGACGCAATCCTACTTTTTTAAACCCCGGTTGTTCGACGAAAGCCGTAAACTCTCCAACATCGCCATACCACAAATCGCGGTGCTGAATTTGCATCACGGTACTTGATGCCGCACCCTCGATATCGAAACTAACGCGCGGTTGCGGTCGGGCCGCCGGTAAATGGTCATCGATACGGCACCAAAGCTTGAAGGCAATATAAGGGCACCTTCCACTTCGTCCTTAATTTCGCGTGGATGCCCACAGTTGAGCACGCTGACGGATCTGGCGAAAACGGCCAATGCAAGAAAACGGATCCGGGAGCTCGCGGCAGGTCAAAAGACCGAACCAAAGTTTCCCGCTTATCTGCAACGAATACGGGCCGTGGAATTATTGGAGCGACTCAGCACGATCGAGGCGAGGGAACTACTGGCAGAAATCGCGAATGGCTACCCCGAAGCCGCGCTCACGAAGGACGCCGCTCAGGCTCTCCGTCGAGTCAAAAGGCCCGCGCCAAACCCCTAGCCGCATTCCTTGTCCGCATTCATTGTCCAGTGACGCGCTCGCGCGCGGGCTTGGCTCGGCGAATTTCTGCCCCCGGGTCATTGACAAGTGTCGGCCGGTCGGCTCAAAATGGGGAGGTGATTCATGCCCGGTCCCGTCGGCGGATGGCTTCCATGTTGGACTGGCTTCTCGAAACTTTGTTTCCGATCATGCCCGGAGTTCAAAACTCGACATCACCCAGCAAGCTGTGGGTGGATCCTCGATTTGCGGACGATTTCGGCTTAGTGGGAGTGGGAGGCGACCTGGAACCCGAACGACTTCTGCTGGCCTATCGCCAAGGGATTTTTCCCATGTATGAGGAGGGCGAGCCGATCTGCTGGTGGTCCCCGAACCCTCGTGCCATTTTCGAACTTCACGGCCTGCGCGTCTCTCGACGATTAGCGCGAACGATCCGCTCTGGAAAGTTCCGAGTCACAATGGACCGTTGCTTCACCGAGGTCATGATCGGGTGCGCGGATCGCCGCGAGGGAACTTGGATCACCCGAGAGATCATCGAGGCCTATACCCGACTCCATCAACTCGGTTACGCCCACAGTGTTGAGGTGTGGAGCGAGGGGCGACTCGTGGGCGGCGTCTACGGAGTGGCGATTGGAGGATTCTTCTCCGGCGAATCGATGTTCCACCGGGTTCGCGATGCCTCGAAGGTTGCCCTCTTTTATCTGTTCGAACACCTTCTCCGTCGCGGCTTTAATCTGTTCGACACGCAAATCCTCAACGATCACACCGCGGCTCTCGGCGCAGTCACGATTCCTCGCCGAGAGTATTTGGCCAGGCTTCGTGAAGCCCTGAAAATGCCCGTCTCGTTCGGGCCGACACCGCTAAATCAACCGGAGCCTATCAACCCGCCCGTCCCGGAGCGAGTCTAGACTCTCGCCCATTTAGCTGCTGCGTGATGCATGGTGCTGCGGCTTCCATGTGGCGGTCTGAATCATCGCCTACGGCAAGGGCAGATCGCGGAATTGGAACTCGATCGTATGCTGCATCAACGACCAATGAAGGTACACTAATCGTGCAGGAGGTCCCAAATCAGCCCTTCCGTTATTCCCGAACATAAACGTCGCCTGCACGTTCCCCGGATTACTGTTCTCCCAATTGAATCCTTGCGGCATGTATTTATTGCCTTGGGCGTCGTGCAACTCGATTCGTTGGTGGACGGAGTTCATCCAATTGAAATCTTGGGCCGCGTTTGCCGCCAAGTTGCGGACTGTCATCCGAACATGATATTGGGTATTGTTTAATTCCTTGACTTCGTGAACGACCAACTCGACTTCGCCCTGTGCGGCCTTGTGATCTTTCGCTTTTAAGATGTTTTCGACCGTGATGAGCGGTTTCTGCTCGGCCAGGAGGGTCAAAGGCAGGGCGATTTGCAGACGTTTGACAATTTTGGCATCTTTGTTCGGCCAATTGAGGATGACGTTGGACCCGGTTTGGAACATCCTGTAGCCGCCGACGGCACCACCATAAAGGACTTCATGAGGGGCAGCCACTGGTTTCATCGAGTTGCCAAATTCGTCGATCGCCTCGATGAGCCGAGGTTGTCCCGCGCCCAGGATCGGCAGTTTTGGTTCGCTGAACAACTGAAATGTCAATGTCAACGACTCAGATCGTGTGTGGTCATGCAGGGGATTTTTTGGGACCGGCCCCAACTGGAGGTTTTTGTGATAGCTGAAGTTGTTGGCCACGATTCGGAATGGGCCATGAAGGATGGTATGCGGCCAATAGCCGTCCTGATCGTAGACAATGAGTCCTTGACCTTCGTTGTGGTACATCGTTGCGCCGGTCAGCCGGTTGAGATCGTCCATCACCTCCCAGAAGGTCGCGCGAGGCCGGTTCAACGACACAGTCTGGTTGCCACCGCCTTGGTATTGAATCGAATAACCGGTCTGTCGGGCGATTTCGCGGATTACCTCTTGAATGGGGCGATCCTTGACTACGATGTTGAGTTGTTTTGGTGCTAGGACAGCTGCCCGCTCGAGACGTTCCACCAAGCCGGTCAATCGTCGACGGACTTCGGCATCAGTGGTCGACTCCAAGGCTCGTCGCAGAGCCGGTAGGTCGTCCGGGCTTCGAGACTCCAGCTGCTTCAACGCTGCCTCACGCCGTCGATAGTCGCGGTTCGCCAAATCTTCAATCAACGCGGAGATGGAGGGTTCGCCGGGAGACGGCGATTGGGCCAAGCTTAAGCCGAGGGTGACCCAGAGTGAGAGAAGGGTGGCACTCGCATTGAATCGTAACATGGAGCGGCTCTCGCTGTCGGCTCGTCGGTTCAAGATGTCGCCAACTTGAGCTTAACGGAGCAGATTCCGTGTTTTCAAGGGCGACTCGTTTCCGTTCGTCGGGAAATTAGCGGCTGGCACGGCACGACCGGAATTGTCGCTTGCTTCGGTCTTGATTGGCCTGCCGATTATTTCCGCAACACTCGGATTTGCGCCTGCCGGGCGTAGTCGATTGCCTCACCCAAGAGACGAGCCGCTTCCTGAGGGGCATGGAAACCTCGCGAGTTTTCCGACAGGACAAAATCGACCCGCCACTGTGCCTTGCGATGCAACTCTCGGGCTTGCCCGAGCCGCTCTGGCTCGACGCCGCTGGCCTCGGCCGATTTCAGCGCGTCAAACATTTCCACTAAGACGTTCTCCGCCCGATCCAGCAGAGCGAGCGTCCGTTGTTGGATGGTGTCGACTCGAGCGTGTAACTCGTCTTCGTCATAACGATGACAGACCTGGCAGGATCGGTTCACTTGCAACATGGGGCTGCGGACTTGGTGGTCACTAATTTTGACCGCGCCTTCGCGTCGATAGGGCATGTGGCAATCCGCGCAGGCCACGCCACTTCGGGCGTGAATGCCCTGGTTCCACAATTCAAATTCAGGATGTTGAGCCTTGATCACCCGAGCCTTGGTCTCGGCATGGGTCCAGTCACGGAAACCGACCTCTTCGTAGTACGCCTCGAGATCATCGGCTCGTAGTCCCTTGTGCCAGGGATACGTCACTAGCTTGCCCTCGCCGCGGAAGTAGTATTCGACATGACACTGCCCGCAGACGAAGCTGCGCATTTCCTGCCGGGTCGCTCGTTCGTTGGGATCGTATTTCGCCGTCGGGGGAATGCGTCCCATCTCACGATCCTTCCGCCATTGAACGATGCTGGCCAAGTGGGGGACATCAGCGGAGCTTTCGGCCAAAGCGTGGATTCCGTGTAAAAACGCGGGTCGGGTAATCCGGAGTTCGAGTGTCTTGGGATCGTGGCAATCGACACACGTTACCGGATGCGTGATCAGCCGTTTTCCCGAAGAATCCGTCATGTCGTGCGCCTGTTGATACGGCATGGCGCAGGCTTTAACGAACCCGGCGTCCAAATCACCGTTCCCCAAGTGACGATACAACGGCAACACCGAACTGTGGCAGTGCAAACACGCCCCGGTTTGCTTGAAGCGATGGACGCGTTCGGTCTGTTCCTGATCGGCGAGCATGTACGCATGCCCACGCTTCTCCCGATAATCGACGCTGAATGGGTAGCCGGCGAAGATTCGTTTCAAGCGCGGGTCGGCATCGAGCTTAGAGGGCGGCATGGCGTCGCTGCCGCCATGCTGCGTTCGCTCGTTGTCCACGGTCCGCTTATAGGTGTCGTATTGTCGGGGGAAATTCCGACCCCAAACCTCGGGATCAATGACGTCTTCGCTGAGTTCGGCCAACTGGAAATACTGTTCGCGAGCCTCGTTTTTCCGCTCGGCAATGTTCATGAGCAAGGCCGTCAAGGCGAAGGTCGCCGCGGCCGAGATCGCGATGACGACCAGGTACGGCCAGATACTTCGGCGGGCAGCAGGTTCGCTCATCGTGACCCTCAGAAAAGTTCGACGCCCCAGCGTCAGCTTCGGTCGAGGTTTGACCTCACCACGCCGCAGCACGATCAACGAATGGGTCCGTGGCCGACTGCGTTATGGCAGCGAAGGCAGTTATTGCTCGCATCCGCTGCGGAACCTCGGTCCACCATTTCCCGAACCACTCCGGCATGGCAGTCGATGCAGTTCGCCTGAAGAACTTCGGCGTTGCCCGGTTTGATCCGGATGGGTTCGTGAAAATTCTGCATCGTGAAGCCATAGGAATGCCAAAAGCCATTCTTCGCTTTCGACAGATACTTCCCGATCAAGTCATGGGGTACGTGGCAATCGTTGCAGGTCGCCGCCGAGTGGTGACTCGCTTTCTGCCAATCGTCGTAATGGTCCCGCATGACGTGGCAATTCACGCAGGCTCGGGGATCGTTGCTCAAGTACGCGGTACCCTCGGCGTAGCGGAAGGTATAAGCTCCAAGCCCCAAGATCGCACCCAACAGGACGCAGCAGACAAACGCCAGTCGTGACATGCGGCGGAGCACCATAGTCCCGAGGGCATCAAATCCTATGCCGATTGCTATAATGTGCGGTGTCGCACACGGGTAGGCTGGCATGTTCTCACAGACGGTCGAATACGCCTTGCGAGCCGCGGTGTACTTGGCGGACCAGGACAAGGCTTGCACCACCCCGGAGATTGCCCGGGCGACGCAGGTACCGGCACCGTACCTCGCCAAGGTGTTGCAGAGCCTGAGCCGAGGCGGCATCGTCCGTTCACAGCGCGGATTGCACGGGGGCTTTCAACTTGCCACCGATCCGGCCCGAGT
>JAOAAM010000322.1 GCA_026418875.1 Gemmataceae bacterium
AGATGTGTATAAGAGACAGAGCAAGAGCCGGCCGTCCTCGACTCGTGCGTGGCGACCGCCGGGTTGAGCCTGGGCGAGTACACTGCCTTGGTTTTTGCCGGGGCCATGAGCTTCGCCGATGGCTTGCGTTTGGTGCGGAGACGCGGCGAGGCCATGCAAGCCGCCGCCGATGCCACCCCCAGCGGGATGCTCAGCATCCTGATGCTGGAACGACCCGTGGTTGAGGAAATCGTGCAGCAAGCTCAAGCGGCGGGTTTCCTTCGCATCGCCAATCTGCTCTGTCCCGGGAACATTGTGGTGTCGGGAGAAAAGGCAGCGATCGCGGAAGCGCAACGGCTTGCCGAACAGCGCGGTGCTCGCACCGTGGTGTTAGCCGTCGCCGGGGCCTTCCACACCCCGTTGATGAAGCCCGCCGATCAAGCCCTCGCCGACGCGCTCAGCCAAGTGGATCTTCGGCCCGCTCGCATCCCCGTGTGGTCCAACGTCGATGCCCGACCGCATCAAGACCCTGCCGAGATTCGCGCCTTGTTGATCCGGCAGGTGCTGGAGCCTGTGCTGTGGGAAGACACCCTGCGCGGATTGCTGGAGGCCGGCGTCGAGCAGTTCCATGAAGTCGGGCCGGGCAAAGTCCTTGCCGGGTTGTTGAAGCGGGTGCAACGCAAAGCCGAATGCCGCAACTGGCTATTCTGAGAGGGCGTGTGCGGATGGCGGTTCGAGTCGCGACGCATCGCCTGATGCCCCATCGACCCACGCCAGGACCGCTGGTCAACACGGCACGGCTTTAGTAACTATCCCCTAACCCGGTTCGGGGTTTCATCACCCGGGAGGTTGAAGTTGTGGCTTCCGTTGAAGAACGTGTCATCGACATCGTGTCGGAAAAGCTGGCCGTCAGCAAAGATCAAATCACGCGCAACACGTCGTTCATTGAAGACATCGGCGCGGATTCGCTCGACATCGTCGAGTTGATTATGGAGTTGGAAGAAGAGTTCGAGATCACCATCCCCGACGAACAAGCCGAGAAGATCAAGACCGTCGGCGAGGCGATTGACCATATCGAGAAAGAGATTGCCAAGAAATGAGTCGGCGGCGGGTCGTCATCACTGGCTTGGGCACCGTGAACCCCCTGGCCAACGACGTGGCCGGGCTGTGGAACGGATTGATCGAGGGACGAAGCGGCATCGCTCCCCTGACGCTCTTCGATGCCAAAGATTTCCGTGTCCGATTCGGGGGCGAGGTGAAGAACTTCGACCCCGCGGCCGGTGGCCACGACCCGAAGTCGATTCGCCGAATGGATCGCTTCGCCCAATTCGCCATGGTCGCCGCGGCCGAGGCTATCCGTGATGCCGGGCTGGATTTCTCCAAAGAAGACCCATACCGCTGCGGGGCCATCGTCGGTTGCGGTATCGGCGGGCTGAACACCTTCGAGGAAGGTCACAGCGACTACCTGCAAGGCGGGCCGCGGAAAATCAACCTCTTGGTCATCCCCAAGATGATCGCCAACGCCGCCCCGGGGAATATCTCGATCCAATACGGCTTGATGGGGCCAAACACTTCGGTCGCCACGGCCTGCGCTTCCGCCGGCAATGCCCTCGCCGATGCCCTGCGCACGATCCGCGCGGACGAGGCCGACGTCATCATCTCGGGTGGGACTGAAGCGGCGATTACGCCCATGGGGCTGGGCGGCTTCTGCTCGCTGCGGGCTTTGTCCCAACGCAATGACGAGCCGACGAAAGCGTCGCGGCCTTTCGACAAGGACCGCGATGGCTTCGTCCTGAGTGAAGGGGCTGGCATCTTGATCCTAGAAGAATACGAACATGCCCCCCGACGGGGCGCCCGCATCTATGCCGAGTTGCTCGGTGCGGGAGCCACCGCCGATGCGCACCATATCACGGCCCCCCATCCCGAAGGGTTGGGGGCGATTCGTGCCATGCAGAATGCCCTGCGCGATGCCCGCATCAATCCCGAGGACGTCGACTACGTCAACGCCCACGGTACGAGCACCGATCTGGGAGATGTCGCCGAGACCAACGCCATTAAGAAAGCCTTTGGCGAGCACGCCCGCAAACTCGCCATCAGCAGCACGAAAAGCATGATCGGGCACCTTCTCGGAGCCAGCGGCGGCGTCGAGCTCATCGCCACGGTTCTGTCGATCCATCACGGCATCATCCATCCCACGATCAACCTCGACCACCCCGACCCCGCTTGCGATCTCGATTACGTTCCCCATACGGCCCGGCAGAGCAAGGTCCGCTACGCCATCTCCAACAGTTTCGGCTTCGGCGGGCACAACGCCTGCCTGGTCGTCGGGGCTGTCTGATGTGAACGCGATCCCCGTCATCCTCTATGCCGTCCTCCTCGGCCTACTCTGGGTCTGCGTCCTGCTATGGCTCATCGGTCGTTTGACGGGCTGGCACCGGCTGGCGCGGACTTTTCCCGTGACCGACTCGCTCCCCCAAACACTTTGGCGCTTCCAAACCGTCTACCTGCGCTTCGGAGGAAAATACTCGGGCATCGTCACCGTCGGTGCTGACACTCGCGGGCTGTACCTCGCCCTGCTTCCCGTGTTCAACGTCGGGCATCCACCCTGCTACATCCCCTGGCAGGAGATGCAACTGGAGATGAAACGGCATTGGTCGATCGGCGAATATCTGGAGATACGGTTTCCGAGGGTTCGCAACGTGGTCCTGATGCTGCCGGCGAAACTGGCCGCGAAAATCGCCGCCGCCGTCGGTCCGCACCTCGCTGCGGTGTCAGGCCAGACGAGTGTGGCCCACGATGCACCCCCCTCGCCGGGCCTGTGATTATGGGGCGAGCATTGGTCGCAAAAGCGTACGCATCGGTTACGCATCCGATGGGGATCGAGAATGTTCTTCCGGCACTCCGCCAACGACGCCACCGTGGATGAGATCAAGCGGCGTCTGGATTTTGGCGAATCGCTGTACCTGCTCGATGTCCGACAGCCTGAGGAGTTCCAAATCTGCCGCCTGCCCGGCAGCATCTTGATGCCCTTGGGCGAGTTGCCGTCACGACTGCACGAACTCGACCCGGAACGGGAGATCATCGTGTACTGTCACCACGGCATCCGCAGTGCGAGAGCAGCCGCCTTCCTGCGGCAATCGGGCTTCCCCCACGCCCGAAACCTCCGCGGCGGCATCGACGAATGGTCGCGGCGGATCGATCCGACCGTGCCGACGTATTGACCTGCTCGCGCCACCAGGAGCGACGGCACCGCCGATTTAGCCGACGCGATTCGCTTCCGCTACAATCACTCTGCCCCGGGTTCCACGATTGCGGGCGTGCCGGGGTTCACCCATTGCCCCCTGTCTCGACCATCACCGGGTCGGCCCCCCCAAGGCCGAGCGATGTATCCCATGGGTCTGGCGCGAGTGTGAGCAACATGAACTGGTTGCTGACGGAATACTTGCTGAAAGGGGTTTTTCTTGGCTTGCTGGCGTTTGCCGCCCTGCAACGCCCCACCTGGTCGCAGACAGGAGCTTTGGCCGCATTTCTGCTCGGCGGACTGGTGCTGGCCTTGGTCTTGGCATTCGCCGCCTGGTTGCCCCGAGGCATCAAGGTGCGAGGCAAACTCGTCGCGCTCTTCCTCTTCCTGCTCCTCGAAAGCCCCACGCTCGTTTACTTCGGCTTGATCGGCGGCTTGTTGACCGGCGCATTGTGGGTCAAGAACCCGGAGGTCGGGCAAGGATTGCTGCCGATCTGCGTTGGCGTCGGGGCCTTGCTGGGGCTGGCGATGGGCGAGGCGAGGCGGATCGGCTCGGCCAACGTCCGCTCGATGGTGGCAGCCGCCGTCGCCTGCATCCTTGTCGGCGTGGCCATCTATTTCATCGAGAATGACCCGATCTTGCAGCGGCAAAGCGGGTCCGACATCCGCCGACAACTCGGCATCCATCTGCTGTTGGGCTTGCCCTTCTTCTACCTGCTCACCTTCGCCGGTCGCGCGGAGGAGACCGAGGCGGAATTCGCGGCACTGTGCGGGACCATGGCCGTCGGCGTATGGCTGGTGAATCTGACCCCCAACCTGCCCTCCATCGCCTTGATCCTGCCCGCCGGTCTGTACCTCGTGTACACCAGGCAAGTGTTGCCCGGCCTGCGCGTCTTCAAGCACACTCTCCGCGGCTACAGCTACATGCAAATGGGACAGACCCGGGCAGCGCTGCGCTCCTTCCGCCGGGCACTCACCCTCGATCCGAATAACGAACTGGCCTCCGCGGGGTTGGCGCGAGTCCACTCGGGCATCGACCCGCAGCAATTGGCAGGCGACACCGAGACACTGGCCTTGCTCGACCTGGACCTGTGCCTGAATCGAGCGGCACGGCTGCTCTGGCAAGAGTCGCCGAGTTCGGGACAGATGGAGCAAGTCCAGCAATTGCTGGACCTGGTGACGTGGCAAGCGCCGAACCGGCAACCGGAGGTCGAGTATTGGCGGGCAGTGGCCGACATGCGTCGGCACCAACCCGAGGCCGCCGCCGAACGCCTCTCGAAACTGTTCGATGCCCAAGCCTGGTCTGAGGCGGAGCAGCCTTCGCGGCGAAACGTGCTGTATCC
>JAOAAM010000372.1 GCA_026418875.1 Gemmataceae bacterium
ACAACGGCGGGTGACCCAAGTAGACATGGCCACGGCGGATCAAGTCCGGCATCTGACGGAAGATGAAGTCGAGTAGCAAGGTCGAGATGTGGTAGCCATCGGAGTCGGCGTCCATGAGCAGGATGATCTTGCCGTAACGCAACCCATTGATGTCGAACTTGTCCCCGGCACCGGTTCCGACCGCGGCCACGAAATCCGCCAACTCCTGATTCGTTAGCGCTTTTTGCAGCGTCAGTCCTTCGGCATTGAGGATCTTGCCACGCAAGGGCAACACGGCTTGAGTCTTGTTGTTGCGCCCCTGCTTCGCCGACCCGCCGGCCGAGTCGCCCTCGACGACGAACAGTTCGGTCTCTTCGGGGTTCGTGGATTGGCAATCGGCGAGCTTCCCCGGCAGGCTGAGCCGGCGGCTGCCCGGCGACTTCCGTTTGACCTCTTGGGCTGCCTCGCGCGAGGCCAAACGGGCCCTCGCCGCCAAGACGATCCGACCGATGATCTGGTCCGCCGTGCTCATGTTCGCATTCAGCCAAGCCTCGAAGGCCGGCCTCACGAACGATTCCACCACCGACGTCATCTCGGGATTGTTCAAACGTTCTTTCGTTTGTCCTTGAAACATCGGCTCACGGACGAAAACCGACAGCACGCCGACGATTCCCTCGCGAATGTCGTTCGCCGTGATGTCGAGCTTCTTGTCCTTGACCCCGTGGGTCTCCATGAAGTTGCGCACCGCTTTGACGATTGCATCCTTAAAGCCTTTCTCGTGCGTTCCGCCATCGCTAGTGCGAATCCCGTTGACGTAGCTGCGGATCACCTCTTCTGTTGATTCGGTCCATTGCAAAGCCACCTCGATCTTGCCCTCGCCGCTGCGGGACAGCAAGAACGGTGTTTCGCCGATTTTGGGTTTCTGGCCGTCATGGATCAGACGGTCGAGGAATTCCGGGATGCCGCCGGGGTGGCTCAGGTCGTGAACCTCGCCGGTGGCCTCGTTCTTGAACGTGATTTTCAAGCCGCTGTGGATGAACGCCATGTCCTCGAGGCGGTGACGGATGACCTCGGGGTCGAAATGCGTCGTTTTGAAGATTTTTTCGTCCGGCTCGAAATAGATCGTTGTGCCGTGGCCCCGGACCGCTTGCAATTTCTGCAACTTGCTCGTTGGCGTGCCGCGAGAGAACGATTGCTGCCACTCGTGGCCATCGCGACGGACCGTCGCCACCAACACCCGCGAGAGGGCGTTGACCACGGACGATCCGACGCCGTGCAACCCGCCGGAGTGGATGTACGTCTCGTTGTCGCCGAATTTCGCGCCAGAGTGTAGCGTGGTGAGCAATAGTTCCAAACCCGACTTCTTGTATTTCGGGTGGATGTCGACTGGGATGCCCCGGCCATTGTCGGCAACCGAAACAGCATCACCACGGGCATGCAAAGTGACCGTGATGGTGTCGGCATAGCCATTGAGGTACTCGTCGACGGCGTTGTCCACGATCTCCCACAACAGGTGGTGCAG
>JAOAAM010000392.1 GCA_026418875.1 Gemmataceae bacterium
GTTGTACGACAAACTGGCGGCGATCCGCTGTCGCAAATTGATATTCCTTGATGCGTGCCACTCCGGCGAGGCGACGTTTAACCCGGTACGAAGCCTGACGCCCGGCGGCGTGGGGCCGATCATTTACGCTGCCTGCGATCGGTCCGAACTTGCTTACGAACACCCGACGAAGAAGAATGGCCTATTCACCTTGGCTGTTCTGCACGCCTTGGGCGAGGGCTTCCCCGAGGCCGACCGCGATCGCGACGGACAAATCGACTCCCGCGAATTGATCGATTCGATCCGGCGCAAAATGCCGGATTTGCTCCGAGAGACGGGTCGATCCGAAGACTTGCAGAATCCTCAGTGTTTTCCCCGACAACCGGAACGCTTCCCCGTGTTTCGACCATGAATCTTGCATGAGTCTTACAGGTGCCCTGACCATGAATCGCTGGAAATCGACTCTCGCGGTTTTGTTGTTCGTGCCGCCCTTGTCTGCGGCGGAGCTTCCGACGCTGGAGGCCGCCCTCCGCGACAAAGCCGAAGAAATCCTCAAGCTCGCAAGAGAGCGAAACGCGAAGAACATCGGCGTGCTGAAGTTTCTCGTCCGTGTGGGAAATCAGCCCGAGAGCGACAACGTCGGTACTTTGAACCTCGGCTTGGCCAATCGGCTGACGGTGGCCCTGGTCTTGGCGTGCAAAGACGAGGAGATCGGCATCGTCGCCAACGCCAACGAGGTTCTGGCGAATCGCTCCGCCAACCATCTGGATGCGGAGGGTCGCTCTCGTTGCTTCCGCGCTCGGGGTTTCAGTCTGGCATGGGGCGACCCGGAGATTTTCGTGAAGCCCGATTTATTCATCACGGGCCGTGCCCACCTCGCGCCGGATCTGGGGACGACGGTGATCCGGCTGGAGGCGTTCGGCGAGGATGGCCAGATCGATACCTCGTTAGGCGAAATCCGCGTCAAGACCACCGTGCAGACACTGATTGATACGGGGCACAGCTACCTGATCACTCGCAAGACGCATCCGGAACTATTTCGTGGAGCTCGCGGCGGTGAAGACTCCGACTTGGATGGACCTGCCGTGAACCTCAGTCAACGCTATTCGGCCCACTTGACCACGACACCCGATGACTCGCTCCCCGATCTCGATAGCGACGCCCCGATCCGCGTGCGGGTCTTTTACGGCGATGAGCCGGTGCCGGTAAAACGTGGCGAGGTCCGAGAACCCCAAGCCGGTCAGAAAGTCTGGTTCCGCCTGGAAAATCTGAGTGACGAAGTGCACGGCGTGGTCCTGAAGGTCAACGGTGAAAACTCGATCTTCCGCGAGCGACTTCCCGATGCGGAGTGCCACAAGTGGATTTTGAAACCCGGCGGGTCGGTCAATGTGCGTGGATTTCAGACCAGTCTCGGCCAACGCGAGGACTTCATCGTGCGAACGCCGGAAGAATCCAAGGCGAATGAGATCCGATATGGTGAACATGCAGGGACGTTTCAAATTACCGCCTTCCGGGCAAGGTCCGCTAATTCGCCGACGACTCCCCAAACCAACCCCAATCCGCCCTCGCCTCCGCCCTCCGCGACCGTCACCGAACCGCAGGAAGCGATGGCCGCCATTGCCCGCGGCTTGATCAAGCCCGAGGGGATCCGGCCTGCGGATTTGAAGAGCCTCCAGCGCGAGTTGCGGCGGCGACAAAAATCAGCCGACGGCGCACGAGGGCTGGTTGATGCCGATACGAACAACCCCCAGCCACACCCGGTTGAAAAGGTTACCTTCGAGCCGGACCCGACGATCCCCGTCATGACGTACACGATTCGCTACTATAAGCCGGGGGGAAATAAATGAGCCGGGTTCTGCCGAGTCTCCCATGAATCGGCTCGCACAGGTCGCTGTGGTGTGGATCGCCGTGTCGGGAG
>JAOAAM010000417.1 GCA_026418875.1 Gemmataceae bacterium
CTAAGAAGAATGACGGGGGAGGCATGCGCCAATGCCTCGGCGCGAACAATGCGATAAATCTCGCGGAACTGCTCGTTGCATCGGGTCAGATGGTCGCCTCGGGTTTGCAGATCTTCCCGTTCCTTGGCGGCCCGGCCCCGGCGATCCAGCTCCTCGAGCGACTCGAGTCGATCCCGCTCCCAGCGTTCGTGGCGGTAGCGATCGTACAGCAAGAGAAGGCCAACCGTCCCCGCGGCTCCCAACAAGACGCCGCCGACGATGACGAGCGGGGTCAGCCAGGGAGTTTTCCCATTGGCCTCAAGCGTCGGCTGCGGCGCGGTGGCCGTCTCCTGCATCGGGTCCATGAGGGATACACCAAACCTAGTCGCCTGCACGGATGGCTGCATCGATTTCTTGACCGAATCGGTCAAAGTCCTCGATCAAGGCCTTTAGTTTACCGAGCCTCTCGTCATCAGGGTTGGAGTCGGCGAGGTTTCGGGCCTCGTCCGCCAGCACCTTGCCAACGGTGGGAAGTGAATTGCGCAATTTCAGCATTGTCAGCCGGTCGCCAACTTGCACCAAGACGCTGAGCTTTTGTCGAGCTTGGGCAAGTTTGCTCTCGACGTCGGCAGAAGTCCGGCAAGCAGTCCAATCGCGATAAACGAACTCGCGGGCCTCTCGGTGGGCATCGCTCTTGATCGACCATTGCCTTTCCAACTCGTCAATCTGTTTCTTGACGTTGGTCTCTTCGGGGTACTCCTCAGCGATTTGTTTCAACAGGGCCAAGGCACCATCGTAGTCATCCGAGTCGAGCAGGACCTGGACCTTGTTGTGTTGTTGCTGTAGACGGAGCTTACGCTCCACCTTGTCCGGGGCATTCTCGAGCCGATCGGTCTCGATGAGTCGGCCAATCAGTCGATTCATCCGCACCTTGTGGTTTTCCAAGTCTTTCTCCACGTCATCACAGTCGGCTAGCGAGATTTTGGTGCCGGCAAGCTGCTTGCGCACCTCTTCCTTGCGGGCGTGAAGTTGTTCCAGTTCCCGTTCCAGTGCGAGACGAGCCGAAGTCGCCCGCTTCAGGGCGTCGGCGTTTTTGGTCTGTTTGACGAGCGTCGTGATCTCGTTGTACGCATCGATTTGCACGAGAACCGCTTCTTTGTAGTTCCGCAAAAGTTCGGACTTCATGGCTTGGAGTTGACCGAATTGCTCCTGGGCCGCATCGACCCCGACGACCGCCGTCGCCTCGCGATCAAGCAGAATGGCCACCGGGAGACGTGCAATTTGGGTTCCACCGGTGATCACCCGGGCGAACGCCATCTGGTCATAGGTGCGCCGCGATACGAACAGCCCTGCTCGATCTGGATTGAGCACCTCTTCATCCGGCGACAGTCCTTCCTGGAACGCTTGTGGATGCAGGCGAAGTTGCAACACTCGGGTGTGGGGCTGACCACGATCATCCACGAGGCGCAGCCGGACCGGCCCAACGCCCGCTCCCATTCGGATACAGCGAATCGACTGACTCGCTGCCAACCGCGTCAGCGGATTCTCGGTCGAGCGAAAGATCACTCGGGCGGGTGCCTCGCCGTTTTTCGGACGATCTATCACACGCACGAGGATGTCCCGTTGGACATTCGCGCGGGCCGGCTGGTCGTTTCGCGCCGGGCTGACGATGGAGACGGCAAAGACGTCCCCCGCTTTCACCCACCGATCCAGATACGGCGTGAGGAGACCGCCCTTGAAACGCAGCGTCGTCGTGACTTCGCCCAGCCCGGACGGCGTGCCTGTCCCGATGATCGAGCCGATGACGCCGAACCCCTCGGCGACCAGACGGCCGGCGACTCGACCCACCAACGCCCGGTCCGACGTCCGCGCCACGGACAAGCTGCCGGCCCAACCCGTTTCGCTGTCCCACTGGCGCGAACTGATCTCGTATTGCCCCCGCGCGAATTCCACCGTGAGGAAATGGGTCTTTCCTGGATCGACGATTCGGGTGGATTCGAGGGCTGACAGTCCGCGGGAGTCGACTTCGCGCCAGCCGGGCCGCCATTGTTCTCGCGGGAGATCACGAAGATCGATGACCTCCAGTCGGACCATCGGTCCGAACGCATCGGTCAACATGTCGGTCAGGCTTCTGCGGAACTCCTCGCGGAATGGCTGGCCCAACCAGGTGTGCGCCCCGTGGCGGACGACGATTCTCAACTCGTAAGGCTGGAAAGGCAAATCGCTCGGCTGACTTCGACACAGTCCCGCAAAACAGGCCAGGAACAGCAGTACAGCACCATACCTCATCGCGGACGACCTCGACACCTCGTCGTTCGTCGAACGGAACAGAAACCGCTTGTATTCTAGCAGGGTACGAACCTCGCCGAGGGGAGCCATCATGACTTCCGCGATCCGCTGTCGACGCTTACGAAAAATTTTTCGCAGTCGAGGCGCATTGGTCGAAGCGGTGCGAGGACTCGATTTGGACGTGGTCGAAGGGGAATGTTTCGGGCTGCTCGGACCGAATGGGGCGGGAAAGACGACCACGATCGAAATTTTGGAAGGGCTGCAAACGCCGAGTGATGGCGAGGTCGAGGTGCTTGGCTTACGCTGGGGGCAAGCCGAGGACGAATTGAGGCAGAGAATTGGCATCACCCTTCAGGAGACGCAGCTCGCCGAAAAACTGACGGTCATCGAAACCGTTCAGCTATTTCGCAGTTTTTATCGCAGCGGGATGGAGCCGGCTGACGTGCTGACTTGCGTCGGACTGACGGAGAAGGCACGCACGTTTGTGGGGAAGCTCTCGGGGGGTCAACGGCAGCGGCTGGCCGTGGCTTGTGCCCTGGTCGGCGACCCGGACTTGCTCTTCCTGGATGAACCAACCACGGGCCTGGACCCGCAGTCACGCCGCCAATTGTGGGAGATCCTGCGTGGTTTCCGTCGGAAGGGTAAGACGATCCTTCTGACGACTCACTACATGGACGAGGCGGAGCGGCTATGCGACCGTGTCGGGATCGTGGATCAGGGCCGGCTCATCGCCTTGGACACTCCTTCGGGGTTGATCGCCCGCTTGGGAGGCGATCATCACATCGAATTCACGCTGAATGAGACGGAGGGAATAGCACAACTTCCGCTCGCCTCGTTGCCCGGCGTTGTGGCTGTCCATGAGTATCATGGCGTTCATGTTCTGCGCGTGACCGCACCTCACCAAACCGTCCCGGCATTACTCCGATTGCTGCACGAACGTCATTTGAGCTTGTCTCGCCTGTCCACTCGGCATGTCAGTCTGGAGGACGTTTTCGTCGCGTTGACCGGTCGAAACATCTCGGAGGCGGGTGACGAAATCGAAGGTGACGAGATCCAGCAAGAGGGGGCGTGAGAAGTTGTGAGGAGTCGTGAGGAGACGTGAGCAGTTGTTGGGAGTCACGAGGAGTCGCTAGGAGTCATCAGGAGTCATGAGGAGTCGTTCGGATTCTTTGAGGCCGACTGCCGCCGCAAAAAGACGACCCGTTCAGGTGGTAACCCGCAGGTAGCGCGGAAAATTTGGTTGGGGGTGTGTCCTGCATCCGAAGGTGGGAGTATGATGGCTGATGGGTTTTTACCCTTTTCCTCTGAGGAGGTTTAATTGATGAAGGGTTTGATTTTGGGCAGCGCAGCGGTGGTCATGATTGCCGCTGCGACGGGCTGCGCCGGCGAATTGAAGTCCGGCCCGCCAGAAGGGAAGCCGATCCCCGGCGCCTTCCACCCGTTGCACGTGACGGGGCCGGATGCAGGTACCAAAACCTGCCTGGTCTGAAAGTACGGAAGTAATCCTGTCGTGGTGATCTTCGCTCGCGAGATCTCCGACAGCTTGACCAGTTTGGTCAAGGCGATCGACACCCTCACTGCCGAACACAAGTCTGACAAAATGGGCAGCTTCGTCGTCTTCTGCAACGATGACGAGGAGTTGCGTGACCGTCTCAAGGAAATGGCCGAGAAGGCCGGCATCGAAAAATGCATCTTGACGATCGACAAGCCGGACGGGCCTCCGGACTATGAGATCGCCAAGGAAGCCGACGTGACGGTCATTTTCTACCGGAAACGCAAAGTCCTTTTGAACCGGGCCTTCGAGAAGGGCAAGCTTGACGCCGACAGCGTGCAAGCGATAGTCAAGGAGATTTCGAAGTCTTTCGAGAAGACCGAAGACAAGAAGGACAATCCATAATCTTTCGCAAGTCTGGCCGAGCTGCGGCAGCGGGCGTCCCATGGGATGAACGCTGCCGCGGTGCTTTTCCGCCAACTTCGGCGTTCTTGTCGACGAATCAGGCTCCGCCGCTGAAGAGGCGTCCTCCGGGATGGGCAAGCGGTTGAGCGACGATCGGCTTGACCAGAGTGGAAACGCGACCTAACCTTGGTTGACCCCGAGGGACGCATCGGGGAAACCGCGCCCGCGGAGCATCCCATGCTCGGACGACCGTTCCCCAAAATGGCACGCCAGACGCGCTCGCAGGGATGGCGGCGAGCGGTGGGGATGGTGTTGCCCGTGGCGGCACTGGTTTGGGCGGCGGCGACAGGTCGCGGGGAGTTTCCGCTGCTCCTCGCGGTTGGGTCGATCGCCGGGGCGATTCTCGTCGTGGCCTGGATGCTCACGGCGGCAAATCGAACGGGAAATTCTCGCTGGCTAACCCTCCAATGGGCGTTGGCCGCGATCTTCCTTTGGCTGGGTTCTCCCACGCGAGACGACCCGTATCCCCTATGCTTGCTGGGGTTGTTAGTGCTTGGTGCCGTGTCGATCCACAGTTGGCACACCTTGCAAGCCACTGGCTCAATTCGTCTTCGTCAAGCGCGGCAGTTGGCCCGGCGACTCGCCCAACGGCGGCATTGGCCCGACGATTTGGACTCTTGCCGCCGACTTCCAGAGGTTCGCTCGCTTCGGGAG
>JAOAAM010000444.1 GCA_026418875.1 Gemmataceae bacterium
GCTTAAAGCGTTTCAACTTGGTCGCGCGGTGTCCCCAGTCCGTCGCGTGGCAGTTCCAATCGGAGTCGAGGAATGTCGGACCACAGGAGCGTCGTCGACCCGCTCGCCTCGCCCGCCGAGGGACTACCGCCGACACGCGCCACCGGGGAATTCCTCAAACGACTTTTTGACATTACTCTTGCTGGGATCGGCCTGATCATCACGGCTCCGGTGTTTCTGCTGATCGGTCTGTTGATCAAGTTGGAGACACCAGGACCGGTCTTTTTCCGTCAGGAGCGAGTCGGCCGCGGCGGTCGACGCTTCCGGATGTGGAAGTTCCGCAAGATGCCGCACAACATGAAGTCCGCCGGGCCGAGCCTGACGCGCCGCTTTGATCGGCGTCTGACAACCGTTGGGCGTTTTCTGGAGAGAACCAAGCTAGATGAACTTCCACAACTCATCAATGTTCTCATGGGGGATATGAGCATCGTCGGTCCGCGGCCCGAGGTCCCCAAGTTCGTGGTCCACTACCCCGATCGGTGGGAGGTTGTGCTCTCCGTCAAACCGGGTATTTTCGGCCCGAACCAATTACGTCATCGCAACGAATCGGAGCTTTACCCCGCCAATTGCCGAGACGTCGAGGAGTTCTACGTCCAAAACATTCTCCCCGAGAAATTGGAGATCGACGCGCAGTACGCTCGAAAACACAGTGTATTTGGTGACATTTGGCTGCTGGTTCAGTGTCTGTTCGCTGTCTTTGGTGGAACGATTACCTGGCGAACGATCGCGGTTCGGCGTTGGCAGTTCGTCAACTCCCTCATTCTGTCCCTCGCTGGGGTTGGGACAATGTGGTTGGCGATTCAAGTTTCCGGCCGTTCGATCAAGCCATCGACCGAGTGGACGCTCCTAGGATTGGCCGCATTGATCCGCCCCCTGAGCGTTCTCGCCTTTCGCATCCCAAAGGCGTTGGCGACCTCGATGACGGCAGATGACTTTCTCCGCATCTGGTGGTGCGGCGTCACGAGCGCCGCATTGATCGCCGTCGCCATGATATTTCTTGAGCAGCGCGATCTCAGCCGACAGGTCCTCCTCCTTGATGCCACGATGTATCTTGGCTTTTTGCTGATGTACAAGTTGGTTCTGTATAAGAGTTATTTGCTCGTTGTTAAATGCGAGGAACGGCGATTAGCCCGGAGGATGATATTGGCGTCTGTGGTGATTGGGCCTCTGACGACGCTGACAAGCCTGCTGCTTCGCCGCGGTTTTGTGGTCGCCTCTGAGGATGATGGGGTTCTGCTGATGCTGTTCAGCGGATTGAGTGCTGTCGCCTGGCCCATGATCCTTCTTCTGAATCCAATCATACATCGGCACAGCTCGATCCGGTTTCTCATGTTGGAGGGACGGAAAATCTTCCTAGGGGCCATCGTGGGGATGGTGATCACCGCCTACGCCGCGGTGATCGTCAATGAACGTGATTGGTCCCGTACGGACGTGATTCTGCCATCGCTGGCGTATGGTTCTGCCATGTTGATCTTCGGGGTTTGGCAGAATCGAAGGATCTCGGAGCATGAACGCGATGGGCAAGGCACTTCAACCGAGGACCGGGCGACTACCGGGTTTCGTCAGCGCCTACTGATCGTCGGTTCCGGGATGCACCTGAGCGCCTACCTGACAGCGCTGACGGAAGCCCCGGATCATTCGTTCGAAATTGTTGGGATTATCAGCCCCGAGCCGAAACTCCGCACCAGCATGGTCGGCGGCCACACCGTCATCGGGCACTTGTCTGACCTGCCCGATTTATTGGAAGATGGCGAGATTTCTCGGGTTGTCGTTCTGGCTCCTGGGTTGTCATCGGAACAGATGCAGGAAATTGACTGCCTCTGCGAACCGTATCAGCACTTGCTCGTGCGGGTCGATTCTCTGACGCATCTCGGGACTGTGCCGATCGCCGTCTGACTCTTGATGCAACCTGCCGTTGAGACCTCCGTAAATGGACAATAATTCATGCGTCTCTCGGGCCGGGGAACAAGGTTCGGCTCGCATCGAGCCGCGAATCGCGTCAAAGCGGGCGCGGAGTGAAAAGCTGGCTGCCGAAGGCAGGGATCGCGGTCCGACCGTGTGGCAAGATGTAAAGGTTTGGAAAACTTTTCCGGCATCAACTGTACTCCACACGGAAACATTGCCGCCGCCCGTGCGAAGATTCAGCCGGAAAGTTGGAATCTCTCGCCGTGATTTCGCGTCGATACGGCTAGACACTCGGTTTAGCCGTCGTAGCCGGGGATGGGCAATGCGGATTTCTTGGTCAGGAGGTGGAACGGGGCTGCGCTGTGAAAGGAGAATCTTGTAGCATACCGGGGGCTTGACCGACTCGAACGATCCAATCGTGCCAGGTGATTGTCGAGTCGGGCTTTCAACTTTTGACAGAATGAATTGATTCTAAGGGCATCCGGAGAGGTGCCGAGTCGGGTCGGTCGGAGCTGAAATCGGGGAAAATCAACGAGGAGTCACACCGTGTCGATCGCAGATCCCACCATGACATGGGAAGAGTCACCGCAGGCGGTGGCAAGCCGCTTCGCTAATCCCCTAGCGATTGCTTGGCGACGCCGAGCCATGGTCGCGTTGGGGTTGGTTCTTGGTTTGATCGGCGGTGCGGTGTACTACTCGCAGCGTCCGCCGGTGTACCAATCGACGGCTCAGGTACTGGTGGTCAAGAAACGGGCGGACATCGTGCCAAGCATGGGCGGAAGCCAGATGCAGCAGATGTACGTGGAGGATTACCTGACCACGCATGCCATCTTGATTCGCAGCCAGCCGATTCTTCGCCGAGCCGCCGAGCTAATGAAGACCAAGTACCCCGGGGTTCTACCGGACGATGTTGAGCCGACGCGATTCTTCCAGGACGGGCTGACCATCACCCGGGAATACCGGGAAGGGAACATTCCAGTCAGCAATGTGTTGAATCTGTCGTTCCGGAGCCAGCGTTCAGAGGACTGCGCTAAAGTCTTGAATTCGATCATCGAGGCGTACCGGCAGTACCTCAATGAGACGTTCAATGATTTGAACCGGGAGTTCGCCGACCAGATGCGGAAGGCGCAAGACACTTTGCTGAAGGAACTGAAAGTTAAAAAGGACCGTTACGAGGCGATTGCCCGGAAGGATCCTCTTACTCTAGTGCTTAAAGCGAAGGATGTGCTGAACAGCGTTCAGAGCCGGATGACGAAGCTCGAGGAAAAGAGGGTCGAGCTGGAAGTTCGTCAAGCCGAGATCCGCACCTATCAGAACATGATCGCTGATGCGAAGAAAGCCGGCAAATCCGACGCTGTCATCATCAAGATTTTAGAGAACCGCTATCCCGTTCTGCGTCAAGCAGCAAGCGCGCAGGAGACTCGATTCCTCGAAGATCAACTGGCGTCCTTGCAAGTGAAAGAATCGGATTTCCGAGTGCTGTACGGCCCCGAACATCCGCAGTGGAAGAGCCTCCAAGCACAAATCAAGTCGGTTCAAGAGCGCCTGAGCAAGCGTGGAACCGTACCGGATGTTGGCGGGGATCCGCTCGAGGTCTTCTTATCCAGCTTGGAGTCGGAGTACAAAGCTAACGAGACGGTCCTGCAGGACGTCGTCAAAGCGCTCGCGGAAGAGCGGACCAAGGCGACGCAGATGGCGGAATTTTTGCAAGAAGAAGAGCAGGCACGGAAGGACATCGAACCGTACCAAGCCCTGCTGGACAGTATCTTGCAGCGATTGCGTCAGATTCAGATGTCCAGCGAGGCGGGTGGTTATGAAGCGCAAACGATCGTCGACGCGGGGTTAGGAGTGAAAGTCGCTCCGAACCTGGTGTTGACCCTGGCATTGTCGTCCGCGGTGGGCTTGGTGTTGGGCATGGCTCTGGCTTACTTGGCCGAGTTGACGGATCGTGGCTTCCGAACGCCCGAGGAGATTCGTCAGACCCTTGGTTTGCCGGTTATCGGTCACATCCCCCCGCTGCACCTCGATCGGCCACCGACGGACAATAGCTTGGATCCAACCCTGGTGGCATACCACGCACCGCGTTCCCGCGCGGCCGAGTCGTTCCGCGGCATCCGCACGGCCCTGTACTTCAGCACGCAAGGGCGTGGGCACCAAGTCATCCAAGTCACCAGCCCCACGAAGGGCGAGGGAAAATCCACCTTGCTCGCGAATTTGGCAATCTCCATCGCTCAATCCGGAAAGACCGTGGTGTTGGTCGATGCGGATTTCCGTCGGCCTGCGATCCACCGATTATTCCGTCTTCCCAAGGAGGATCGCTCTGGGTTGGCTTCGATCCTGTCGGGCGAGGCGGAGTTTCCCGATGTTGTGAAACCAATCACGCAGGTTCCGGGGCTTAGTGTCCTACCTTGTGGCCCCCGGCCAGTGAACCCAGCGGAGTTGCTCGCGTCCGCCAAGTTTCACGAGTTGATCGCGCTTCTCCGGGATCGGTACGATTTCGTGCTGGTGGATTCGCCACCTGTTTTAGCGGTGAGCGACCCCGCGTCGATCGCGCCACTTGTGGATGGCGTGTTGTTGCTGCTGCGGTTGTCCAAGAATGTGCGTCCCTTGTCGATCCGCGCTCGATCTGAACTGGCCACCGTCGGTGCCAACGTGCTGGGTGTGTTGGTGAACGGTATGACACCGTATGCTCGGCAATACGGTTACGGGTACAACTACGAGTATGGCTACTCGTATGGCTATCAATACGGCTATGAATCTTATGAGGAGTCGAAATCCTCTCCGAGTTTCCCTGAATTGGAGATTAACCCACCCAATCGTTCCACTTGAGAGCGATTTGTGCTTCCCTTCGTTGATTTGCACGTCCACTTGCACGCGGGCCTAGACGACGGCCCCACAACGCTGGAGGAGGCGTTGGAGATGTGTCGGTTGGCGGCTCGGGAGGGAACCCGGATGGCCGCCGCCGTCGCCCATCAATGCGAACTATTCCCGGGAGTCACGCCTGACCGCATCCGAGGCAGCCTGGATCTACTTCGTGCCCGACTTTCCGACGAGTGCATCGACCTCGAAGTTCACCCGGCCGGCGAGATCATGGCCTGCCCCGACTTGGTTTCGCGGTGGCAGCGCGGCGACTTGGTCAGCTTGGCAGACCAGAAGCGGCACTTGCTCGTGGAGATGCCGCACCGGCTGTTCGTCGATCTGAGGCCGATCGCGGAGGAGTTGGCAGCTCAAGGAATGTCAATCGTCTTAGCTCACCCGGAACGCACAGAGGAATTCCTATTCGATCACGGTCGGATCGAAGGATTGATCGAACGCGGCTGTCTGGTTCAGGTGAATGCCGGCAGCGTGACCGACCCACCCAATGGCCGCTTTCAGAAGGCGTTGCGCGAATGGTTCCGTCGGGGCGTTGTCCACGTCTTAGGCTCCGACGGTCATTCTCCGAATCGGCGCCCGCCACGCTTGGCCGCTGCCGTCGAGCAAGTCCGCCGTTGGGCGGGTGCGACGGCGGCTGACCGCATCAGCAACACCTTGGGGCGGATGATCCTTCGCGGCATCCCAGTTCGCGTCGCCCTACCACTTCCCGTGGTGAGGCGGTGGTGGGCAAGCTTTTGGTAATCCCTCCCTGCCCCTGCATCACGGCACCGAGATCGTCGCATTCGAGTTCACGTCGCCACGGTCGATGATCCGGAAGAAGAAGTTCAGGCGGAAGAAGTTCGTGAAGTAACGGGCCACTGCTTCGCCAGGCTTCTCTTGCAACACCAGGATGTCGCCGGG
Source organism: Gemmataceae bacterium (assembly GCA_026418875.1). Lineage (GTDB taxonomy): Bacteria > Planctomycetota > Planctomycetia > Gemmatales > Gemmataceae > CAKZUU01. Next base: position 5,719 of record JAOAAM010000444.1, read on the forward strand.
TTGCACCAAGATACGCTCTCGCGGATCGCGCAGCGCACGGTTGAGATCGACTCGGATTCGCAACTGTCGCCCATCCGATGTACGCCGCAACACGGTCAACAAACTCGGCGACGGGAAGCCGATTCCCTGAGCTTGCAATTGGAAAGCAAATTGGCTCTGTTGGTTGATACCGCCGTTCACCAACGGGCCACGGATTCGCAGCACCGCCTCGACCACGTCCAGATCGTAATCGCGTGGTAGGATGTGTTCACCCGTCGGCATCAAACCTGCTGTGTAGAAGACTTCCGTCTCACGCGATTCAATGAAGACGATGTCACCGTCATTGAGGATCACATCCTCGGGGCGGAAGCTCGGCGATTCGCCTCGCCGAATCCGTAAGGGGATGCGAATCATGTCAACTTCTGGCACCCCACCGCTGTCGTCGGACTTGATCGTGCGTTGGATGATGACTTCGTTGTTGGCATCGAGGCCCGGCAGACCGCCCGTTTTGGCCAGCGCGTTCAACACGTCATTTTCGCCGGCGGCGAGATCAATCGGATAGCCGCTCCCCCGTTTCCCCGCGCCCAAGGCACCACTAGGATCGAAAGCGACCCCGCTGGTGTCCTGCCGCACCACCACCACGTGGTATTTTCGCCGCTGCATCAGCGTCACGAAAACTCGTGCTGTGTCCTTGGGGACGAGTTGTTGTTTCTCGGTAATGGCTTTGCGGATCTCTTCGCGGGCTTGCTCGATCGTCAGCCCCGCGACTTGGATGGGTTCGGCGAAGGGCAAGGCAATGTTGCCATCCTCTTGGACCGGGACGGGGTAACCCAGAGC
>JAOAAM010000446.1 GCA_026418875.1 Gemmataceae bacterium
GTCCCGAACCTCGCCGGTTTGTCGCTGACCACGACCATTCTGGATGGTCTGCCCGTCGTCGGACTGCGAGAAAGCCCTCACTTCGGCTTGAATGTGGTGGTCAAGCGGGCGATGGATGTCACGCTGTCGCTGCTTGGCCTCATCTTTTTGTCGCCCCTGATGGCGGCGATCGCCTTGATCATCAAATGGACCAGCCCCGGCCCGGTCTTCTATCGACAAGAGAGATGCGGACTGAATGGCCGTCCCTTCTGGATGCTCAAATTCCGAACGATGTGCATGGATGCCGAGGCGCAAACGGGTCCCGTGTGGGCCAAAAAAGACGATCCCCGCCGGACTCGCTGGGGCGCCTTCCTCCGACGCACTAGTTTGGACGAATTGCCGCAACTGATCAATGTGCTGCGTGGCGACATGAGCCTGGTCGGGCCAAGGCCGGAGAGGCCCGTTTTCATCCACCAGTTCTGTAAATCGATCCCGAACTACATGGCGCGGCATTGCGTGAAGGCGGGAATCACCGGCTGGGCACAGGTTCACGGCTGGCGTGGCAACACTTCGCTACGCAAACGGGTTGAGTACGACCTCTATTACATCACACACTGGAATCCGTGGCTTGATCTCCGCATCTTGTGGATGACCCTCTGGCACGGATTCGTTCACCGGAACGCTTACTAGACCCCGGGACTCGCCGATGGCCGAGCACCTCGCATCGTCGCACTGTTACGGCAACTCCTCGAATCGTTTGTTGAGAATCGGGTAGCGCCGCCAGTCCTTGTAATCGAAATGCCACCATTCGGCTTCGTAAACGGAGAAGCCCTCGGCTTCCATCGCACGGCGGAGCAAGTCACGGTGCCACCTCTGGCGCGACGTGCCCCCGAAGTAATCGGGGTAAGATCGGTCCGAGAACTCATCGTAGCCGCCCACCATTTCAACCGGTTGGCCAGTCTTGAGATCGTAAAGTGTCAGATCGACGGCGCAGCCACGATTGTGGCGAGAGCCTTGCTTCGGATCGGCCACGAAGTGGTGCCACTTTGCCGGGGTGGCCTCCCGAAACATGTAGGTGACGTACCAAGGCCGGTACGCATCGTGAACAAGAAGACCGTAGCCTTTCTCCGCCAAGGAACGATGGACGCGACCCAGTGCCTCGGCTGCCGGCCGTTGCAAGAAGGCCCGCGCCGAAGAATACAAAGGCGTGCTCAGGAAGTTGTTCTCCGTGGCGTATCGGATGTCCAACTTGATCCCCGGCTCGACGGTCGTGACATCCACGAGATCGGCTGGGAGCAAGTCATCCGAGTTCCGCGGTGGGGTCGCGGCCAGGGCCTCTTTTAATAACCCGTCGAGTTGACGCACCGGCCGGATGCGGAACGTCTGTCCGTCCTCGCCTTGTATGACCCGGCGACTGAATGGGACGCTCGCCGCCGTCACCTTGGTGGCCCGTCCAGAGGCATCCCGCTCAAAAATCAGTTTCTCGTCGTGGTACAGACCAAAGTCGGGAAATTGGAAGACGTTTTCGCTGATCTCCTTCAGCGGGTAGATGAAGAACCATTCGATCAGCGCGACCAGACGGCCGTCCCATTCGAGGATGTAAAGGACGTTATGATCCTCGCCGTATTCGCCGATCAAGCCTCGCCAACGATCCGGTGGCGGCGGCGGCGGGGCGTCCACGTCACGACGGATCCAAGGCTGACCGTTGACCTGCGGCCGCTGATCGACCCATCGAATCCGTAAGCCGAAACCAAGTCGGTCGTCGCTGACCAGATCCGGACCATCCTCCCGCAGCTCAACCCGTGTGCCGCCGCGGTGGGGCCAAAGCCAGACTCGGCCCCCGAGATCTTGCACAGTGAAGACACGCTGCGTTTTCTCGTCGATCCAAGTGCCGTGAATCCTTCGACGCCACTCGTCTGAGACGGATTTCGTCGTGATGAAACTCGGCAGCGGTTGTCCATCGCGAGCGGCCAACAGAGCTTCCAGTGCGAATTCCGCGATGCGATGTGCCACGGGGTTCGCCCAGTCACAAGAAATCGCCACGACCACGCCGAGCTTCTCATCGGGAAGGAACGCCAATTCGGTGGCGAAGCCGTACAT
>JAOAAM010000450.1 GCA_026418875.1 Gemmataceae bacterium
CTACGCACCCCGCTCAACAGCATCCTCGGCTTCAGCGACCTGCTATTGAACAGCCCCAACCTGCCCGAACGCCATCGACGATGGGTGACCAACATCCAAGCCAGCGGGCAGCAACTGCTCGGTTTAATCAACGATCTGCTCGACCTGGCCAAGATGGAAGCCGGTAAGATGCAGGTCCGCCGCGACTATTTCCACTTCGGCTCGCTGTGCGACAGTGTGTTGTCGTCGCTACGGCCGCTCGCCGAACGCAAAAACATCCGCTTGAAGCAGGAAGTTGCCCCCGATGTGCCGCCGATGATCCAAGACTCCGGGAAGATTCGGCAGATCCTCGCCAACCTGGTCTCGAATGCCCTGAAATTCACCCCCGAGGGCGGTTGGGTTTCCGTCCGCGCTCGGACCGATGGGTCGTTCCTCGTGGTTGAAGTCGTGGACAACGGCATCGGCATCGCCCCGGAGGATCAGGCCGTGATCTTCGACAAGTTCCGCCAGGCAAGCAACACGCTGACTCGGGAACACGAGGGGAGCGGTTTGGGGTTGTCGATCGTCCGCGAATTGTCCCGACTGCTGGGGGGCGATGTCAGCCTCACCAGCCAACTGGGCAGTGGCAGCACGTTCACGGTCCGGTTGCCCCTGGAGTTGCCTCCGTCGCCCGGGTCGGTCGTGACCGAGGAGATTGCCGAATAACCGACCCGCCCGGCTCAAGTCGATGCCTCCCGTGGACTTCTGGTTTCGCCCGTGGCCCTTGGCCCGGCCGGTCTCCCCCGGTGGTGGTGGTCGCGGCTCTCTTCGCGTGGCCCTGCCCTTCGCAGCCCGGATGGATCTGCCCGTCATTTGACTTGCTCGTTCTGCATCCAACACTTGCCACTGGGGTCGGGAACACAGAGTGGCCGGAGGTCCATTCGGCGCGATGGTCTCGGCTGGGATTCACGCGGCCTTTGACACGATGGCCAACGATGGGTCGGCCGAGAGAAGCCGTGAGGCCAAACTGGGCCGCGATGGTCTTTGTCGGGCGGCCTTGACCGGCGCGACCCCCTTGGAAACGTCGTGAGGGGTGAAATGATGGAAATGAAAGAAATGATGGAAATGATGCCGGGTTCCGTGGATGGTGGGAAGATGATGAACTTGGTCCCGACTCATCGGATCGTGAGGGCGAGACCGGGGCGGCTTCACGGTCCCAGATGGCGTAAAGAATGAAATCAATGGGGTTTGCGTTCGGTCATCCCGGCGGGGGAGACGACTGCGGCGTGGCGGTTGTCGCCGGGAAGCGTCTAGCCTAAGATGGCTATTTGTGAATTCGTGGGCATGGTACCATTGCCGGGTGTGGACATGAAGAAAGGCATTCATCCGAATTATCGCGAGGTGGTATTTCAAGACGCCTCGGCCAATTTCGCGTTCCTGACTCGATCCACCATCAAGACGAACGAGACGATCAAGTGGGTGGACGGGAAGGAATATCCGCTGGTGCGGCTCGACATCTCGAGCGCTTCGCATCCGTTTTTCACGGGCAAGATGAAGTTCATCGACACGACGGGCCGCGTCGAGAAGTTCCAACGCAAGTACGGTTGGGACAAGAGAAAGAAGGGCGCGAAGGAATAGGGGTGACGTTTTCGCAGGAATGGTGGCGTCGGACGCAACCGTGGCCGCTTGCGGCTTGGCGTACAATGGGTCGCTGAGCCTCAAGCGGTCTTTGCACGGAATCGGGCATGTGGGCGGCACTCGAGCAACACGTTCGGCGGTTCGAGGAGTTGGAGAGGCAGATGGCCGACCCGGCGACGGCGGCGGATCCGGCCCGCTTCACCCAGATCGTCCGGGAACATGGCCGGTTGGCCAAGCTCGTCAAGCCGTACCGCGCCCTCATCCAACTCGACGAAGAAATCGCCCAAGCCCAAGCGATGCTCCGGTCGGAGAAAGATCCCGAGATGCGGCAGTATGCCGAGGACGAGTTGGCCGCACTGCAAGGTCGTCGGGATCGGTTGCGCCAGCAATTGGAGGACTTGCTCCTCGAGAGTCTGTCTCTTATACACATCT
>JAOAAM010000456.1 GCA_026418875.1 Gemmataceae bacterium
AGGACGGTATCGACCTACGGCTTCGCCTTGCATCCGAAGTTCGCCGAAAACGGTTATGTCTTCATCACGATTGTGCCGCACCCCGAACGCGAAGAACCCAAGGGCACCCGTGTCTCCCGTTTCAAAGTCTCGGGCGACCCTCCTGTCGCCGATCCGAAGAGCGAGACCGTGATCATCCAATGGCCCAACGGGGGACACAACGGCGGGGCATTGGACTTCGGACCCGATGGCTACCTGTACATCGCCACGGGTGACGCCAGCGGGATCGCCGACCAATACCTCACCGGGCAAGACATGACCAACTTGGCCGGGAAAATCCTCCGCATCGATGTGGATCGTTCAGAGAACGGTCAAAATTACGCCATTCCAAGCGACAATCCGTTCGTCGGTCAATCGGCGATGCGTCCGGAGATTTGGGCCTTGGGCTTGCGGCAGCCGTGGAAGTTCAGTTTCGACCGCCGCAGCGGTGATTTGTGGTGCGGCAACGTCGGCCAGGATTTGTGGGAGCAAATCTACCTGATCGAGAAAGGCGGGAACTACGGCTGGAGCGTGATGGAAGGCAGTCACCCATTCCGCCCGGAACGGCCCCGCGGTCCCGGCCCCATCCTCATGCCCGTCGTCGAGCACGACCACGCCAACTTCCGCTCCATCACCGGTGGATTCGTCTATCATGGCACCCGCTTGCCGGAGTTGCAGGGGGCGTACATCTACGGCGATTATGACACCGGCCGCATCTGGGCCTTCCGCTACGATCGGGCCGCACGCCGTGTCCACGATCACCGCGAGTTGTATCAATCGAACATCCGTTTGATCGACTTCGCCGAGGATGCCCGTGGCGAGTTGTACCTCTTGGACCACATGGCGGGAACCATCAGTTGGCTGGTGCCCAACTCGGACGCGGGGCGAACCCACGATTTCCCACGAAAGCTCAGCGAAACGGGGCTTCTCTCCTCGGCCCGCGACCACCAACTCGCGCCCGGCGTGATCCCCTACACCGTCATCGCCCCGCAATGGCTCAACGGAGCGACGAAGGAACGTTTCATGGGCTTGCCCGGAGTGTCGCAGATCGAGTTCGAGGGCATGCTGTATCCGTTCGCCCGAGGTGCCCCGCCAGGTTGGAAATTCCCCGACAACACGGTCCTAGCCGAGACGATCTATCTCGAAACCGACCGGGGCCGTCAACGCATCGAGACGCGGATTCTGCACCATCGTCGGCTCACCGGCAAGGAAGAGGTCGGGGACCAATACTGGCGTGGCTACACCTACCTGTGGAACGACGACCAGACCGACGCCGTGTTGGTCGAGGACCCCCTGGGAGTGGATCGCGTCTTCCGGGTGAAGGACGATCGGGCACCGGGCGGGTTCCGGACGCAAACCTGGCATGTTCCGGGTCGGGCCGAGTGCATCGCCTGCCACAACATGGCCGCGAAATACGCCATCGGCGTGCAAACCGCTCAGATGAACGTCGACCATCAGTTGCAGCGCTTCGAGCAAATGGGCCTGTTCACGCAATCCCTGCCGATGCCGCCGGAGCAGATGCCGCGGTTGGCTCCCTACATCAATTCCGGACATGAACTGAACCTGCGGGCACGATCGTACCTGCATGCCAACTGCGCCCATTGCCATCGCACCTGGGGCGGCGGCAATTCCGACATGCAATTGATTGCCACTTGGGAATTGTCCGAGATGGGGCTGGTGAATGTTCGGCCGGCGCACGGCACGTTCAACATCCCGAACGCTCGACTCATCGTGCCGGGGGATCCCTACCGCTCCGTGCTGTTCTACCGACTGAGCTCCCAAGGCAGCGGGCGCATGCCGCGACTGGATTGCCACGTGATCGACGATTTTGGCACCCGCTTGATTCATGATTGGATCAACCAACTGCCGCGGACTGGACTGTTCACCGAGGCCCAACGACGTGCCGATGCCGAGGCTGCCGAGTCTGTCTCTTATACACATCT
>JAOAAM010000468.1 GCA_026418875.1 Gemmataceae bacterium
GGCCGCAGTGGTAGATCACCGCGTCTTGCAGCACCGGCACGTCACCGCCTTTGAAAATGAACTTGTGCACGGCATCGCGCCCCGTGAAGACGGGGCCGTTCAGCATCACGATGTCCCCGGCACGCAGGCTGCGCACGTCGGCTTCGGACAACGGGGCCGTCAGCGTTTTCACCGGCGTGTTTTTCGGAAGCCCCAGTTGGATCGGTTCATCGTCGACGGGGGCTGTTTCAAACGACTCGTCTTCGGTTTGGTACAACCAGTCGATCACTTCGCCTTTCGTGTCCAAAAGGACGCCCCGCCGCCGGAAGGCCCAACACATGTAAGCGACGCTGACGAAGAACGAAGCGGGCAGGCGGTTTCGCACACCGATCTTGCAGGAACCGACGGTGAGTTTGCCGCCGAATCCCATGGGGCCGATGTCGAGCCGATTGGCGGCTTCGAGGACGCGTTGTTCGAGTGCGGCCAACTCGGGGACCGGGTTCACGTCGTCCACAGGGCGGAGCAACTGTTCCTTGGCGAATTCATAACCTTGGGCGCGGTCGCCCCCGATGCAGACTCCGAGAAACCCCGGCCCACAGCCCTTCCCTTGGGCGTTGTAGACCACGTCCATGATGGCGGTGAAGACGCCGTCAAGGTCGCGATCGGCCCGTTTGCCCTGAATCGTCGCGGGGAGCGAGTGTTGACCGCTCATGTTCTCGCAGCCGCCGCCTTTGAGGACCAGCTTGATCTCGACGTGATCCTGCCGATGCTGGTGCCAGTGGAAAACGGGGCTGCCCGGCCCGAGGTTCGTGCCGCTGTTCCGCCCCGTCAGGCTGTCGACTGAATTCTGCCTCAAGTAGCCCCGCTTGGTCGCTTCGACCACGGCGTCGCAGGCGGCGTCTTGCAAAGCCAGTTGGTCGAACCCGATCGGCGTCTTCACGTAAAAAGTGATGGTTCCGGTGTCTTGGCAGATCGGGGCGCTTTTCCGCTTGGCCAGGGCGATGTTGGCCGCCACCAGCCGCAGCGCGAGGTCCGCGCGGGATCCACGTTGTTCCAATGCGGCGTGCGTGTCCAAAACCTCCGTTACGTCCGCCGGCAGGTAAGCCGACGTCCGTCGGATCAGTTCCAACAGCGAGTCATGGAAAGCAGTGGGAACCATGGAACCCTCGACACACCCTTGCCGCCGGCCGCCCCGATCAACGAACCGACACCGAACGACCGATCCTTGATTGGTCGATCAATTATTTGTCGATTATTTGAAGTTTTTGAGCCATTCGTCGAAGCCTGCACGGTGGGCGTCGATCGTTTTCTTCGGCCCGACCATGCGGATGAAATACGGACCGTTCGGGCTTTCAAAAATCACGCCGATGAACTTGTAATTCGGCCGCAACTCGCCCTTCTCGTTCGGGTCAAAGGGTCGGCGCTTGAAGGTGTAGGTGCCCGTGGCCTCCAATTGCGTCACTTTGACGTTGCCGACGTTGAATTCGGTCACTTTGTAGGCATCCGCCTCGGTCGCCCCGTCCGCGGGCTTGATCATTCCTTTCCAGCGATCGATGTTGGCTTTCACTCCGCCGCCACCCCCGGGGCCAAAATAGAACACCAACAGTTGACCATCGTGCTCGTCCCCCTCGGCACGGGGCAGTTCGAATTGATACACTCGCTCAGCGGTCGCGGTCGGTTGAGACCTCCAAGACTTCGGTGCAGTGGACTTAAGTCCGTCCATTTCCGTGACGACGCCCCGCTCATCGGCGGAAACCGCAACGACCAAGGTCACGCCAAGAAACCACGCAGCGGCGAATCGGAGCATGATGTTTCTCCAGCAACGACTAGGGGTTTCGGTCATTGTACAAGTTGAGCGCACGAGCCGCGAGCGTCGAGACTTCGCCTCGGAGCCGCGACACATCGCCTTTGCCATCGGGGTGGAGGCGATGACTGAGGAAAATGACCGCGGTTTGCGACTCGGGGTCGATCCAAATCGATGTGCCGGTGAACCCGGTGTGTCCGAAGTTCCGACCCTTGGGAAAGACGGTACCGCGGTTCCGAGAGTAGCTTGTATCACAATCCCAACCCCGGGTGCGCCACCCGGCCGAGGTGCGGATCGGTTGGGTCATGGCCTCGATGGTCGCTGGAGTGAGAATCCGCGCGCCGTCCAACTCTCCCCGGCGGAGGATCATTCGACAATATCGAACCAGGTCATCCGCCGTGCTGAACAATCCGGCATGACCCGCGACGCCTCCCAAAGCACGCGCCCGGGGATCGTGAACCGTGCCGCACCGCCAACCCGATCCCTCGCGATCCGTTGGAGCCGTGCGGGGTCGCTTCTCCTCCGCGACGCTGAAGCCGGTGTCATGCATCTTCAACTGGTCGAAAATTCTCGCTTTCGCCGCGGCAGCCAAGTTCATCTTGGTGATTCGTTCGACCACCTGTGCCAACACGATGTAGCCGACGTCGCTGTAGCGGAACCTCGTTCCCGGAGGATCGAGCAAACGGAGAGCGGCAATTCGCTCCAAGGCAATTGCCGGGCCGCCCCGGTAATCCTCCATCGGATTATCCGCGATCAAGCCACTGGTATGGATCAGGCATTGATCGATCGTGACTTTTTCCTTGCCGTTTTGTGCGAATTCGGGCCAATAACGGGAAATTGGGTCGCCCCAATCAAGTTTTCCTTCCTCGACCAATTGGGCGATGAGCGTGGCGGTGACCACCGGTTTCGTCAACGATGCGAGATCAAAGATCGTGTCCCGAGTCATTTTTTCCGGGTTGGGCTTCAGGCGTCGATGACCAAACGCCTCGTGGTAAACGACCTGGTCCCGATGGACGACGGCGACGACGCAACCGGGCAATTCACCCGCGGCGATGGCTTCCTCAACGGCGACGGCGATCGGGGCAAAAGGTGTGTCGGCCCAGACCGAGACAGCGGGCACGACCAGGCCCACGAAGGAGCCGATCAACGTCCCAAGACGAGGGAAAGTCCGCGGAGGCGTGGTCATAACAAGTTGTCCAGCAAGCCTTGCATTTCACCTTGGGCGTGCAGGTTGCCCTGTTGGGCGGCGGCTGTAACTCCGGACTTGAGGATGTCGATCGCCTCTTGGGTGCGATTGAGTTTCAGCAAAGTTTGAGCAGCCATCAGGAACGAAGGCACGTGGGGCGGCGAGTTCGACGTCAATTCGAGAAAACCGCGCGCCGCGGCTTCCAAGTCCCCGCAACTCAGGTCTTCCATCGCGAGGGCATAACGCAGTTCGGGATCATCGGGGGCATCGGCGAGCAATTCCGTCAGTCGTTGGCGACGTGGGGATGCAGTCATGAAAGTCTCCGAGGATCGACTCTTTGGAAGAGTTTACCAGCATTGGCCAAGCCGCACAGCCGGGCAAACCGTCTTGACCCGATGGAAAGGCGGGGAATTGGCAATCGGGGCGGGCAACGCTGTGTGGGAAGGATTTCGGCGTGGCCAAAGAAGATTTCCGGAATCGGTTCGGGGGCACTCCCCTGAATG
>JAOAAM010000574.1 GCA_026418875.1 Gemmataceae bacterium
CGGGTCGATCAGCACGAGCTCGTTCACGTCCGGCTCGAACAGGGCCGCATAGGCAGCCAGGATCCCGGCCTGTTTCCGGCCGGTCATCAGCCATTTCCGGTCCCGGCCCCCCCGCTGAAAGTCGCGGAACGTCGAGACGATGTCGTACACCCGTCGCTGGTCAACCGTTTGACCGATCAAAACGAACGACCTCTCGACGTAGTTTGGCGGGTTTTTGCGGGTCCATTTCGTCACCCCGGTGCCCCGCGGCCAGCAAGCGAACACGTCGCCCTCGAACATGTCCTCCGCCCACTTCGGGATGCCGATCGGCTTGGCCTCCTCGTCCAGCACCACCCAAGCCGCGGGTTTTCGGGCCACCCCGTCGGTCCATTGGACGCGGATGGCCCAAGGTGCCTCCGTCCGGCAGCGCCACCCGCTGTCGCTGTCGCTCCAATCATCCAATACCTGCGACATCGGGATGCGTGCGGGGAAATCGCGGAACGATTTGCTCCGCAATTGACCGAGGAGTTCTTTTTTCCAGGACTCGAATTGACCCGGGGCGGGCAACTCGGGGCGGCGGGTCGGGACGAAGGTCTCGTCGATTCGATGGTTCAGGGCATCTTGGGGCAGGTCGGCATCGGTGGGGAAAACGCGAAGCTGGGCCCCGGGCAGGGCCGTCCAGTTCACATCGTGGGCAGGCTGGTTGTCGCCTTTGAGATGCTGGTTGAAAAACGAGAAGACCGCGATCCGCAGGTCGGGCCGATAATCATGGCCGCCGCGGCTGACGAATTCGGCGAAACGCTCCGGCTTGCCCAACATCGTGTACACTCGCCGCAGCCGCTCCGCGATCCGCCGGTTCCCATCCATCGGGAAAATCGGGTCGTTGTCCGAGTTGGCGAACATCATGGCCCGTGGCGCGATTAAAGCGGCGATCGTCGTCCACTCCCAGGCGTAGGTGTTGTGCATGAGCATGCAATCACAGTGGCCGTTGATGATCTTGTTGCTGACGTAACTCTCCAGGTCGCTCATGCCGCTGACGGGAACGGCGACTTTGACGCGCGGATCGGCGGCGGCGATCCAGATCGTGGCGGCTCCGCCTCCCGAAATCCCGGTTACGCCCAAGCGGTCGGCATCCACATCCGGCCGCGTCACGAGATAATCCAACGCGCGGATGCCATTCCAGCATTCGACCCCGGCGGGGGTATAGCCCCGCGAATGCCACCACCAGCGGTTCAGGTTGTAGGTTCCGTGGTGATGCCCGGCGACTTCTCCGAGTTGCAGCGTGTCGATGATCAGGCAGTTGTAGCCGTTCTGGGCGAACCAAGCGCCATGCTCCTGAAAGGCGGTTTTGTTGCCGTCCCGGCCGCGGTTCGAGTGGCCGCAAACATACAGGACGGTCGGCAGCCGGGCGGTGTTGCCCTTGGGCCGATAAAGGTTGCCCGTTACGTACAGGCCCGGCCGACTCTGAAAATGCAGCTTGTCAATGACCACCCCCTCGCGCTCCAAGCTGCCGACAATGGTGGCCTTCAGGTCGGTTTTCTCCGGCAGTGGCGACAGGCCGAGCATCTCAAAATACTCCTCGCGGAGTCGGGGTAGTCGGTTTTCCCACTCGCTCCGGGTGCGGGCACCATCGAGAAAGCGTTCGGAGATTTGGGCGACACGCTGACGCAGGTAGTCTTCCGCCATCGCGTCGCCGTCGGGCGGCTCCGCGGCGGGAACGGGGGCGGGAGCGGACAACATGGCCCAAGCCAGGAGAAGGACCAGCCCCACGAGCGCTTGGCGATCCGACCGAAGCCGTCGTGGGGGGGTGCAACCCCTGATGGGCGAGGTTCGGGTAAACGTCGAGGCACAGCGGTTCATGATTCCCCCAAGGAACGACGAGGGTTCAGGATCAACCAGATGATCGCCGCCAGCGTGTGGATGCCGATGAACATGACCAGCGAGGCGGTCCAGGTGTCGGGTGTGAGGCGATTGAGCCAGGGCACCACGCCGGTGACCGCAGCCGCCCCGAAATTCCCCACCATATTCATCGCCCCGAAGACCAGGGGCAAATTTTTTCCGCCCAGGTCCATCGTCAGGGCGTAGGCACACGGCGAGGCAAAAGTGACCAGGAAGTAGCCGATGGTCAGGCAGAAGACTTGGGGCAGGGCTTCGTCCACGAGGAACAATGCCAGGAAACAGACGGACCCGGAGCCGAGACTGAAAACCGCCACGCCATTTCGGGCCAGCCATTGATTTCGCAGGCGATGCAGGATCCAATCCGAGATCGCCCCGCCGATCAACCCCCCCAGAACTCCGGCATATTGTGGGATGGTCGAATAGTGCTTCGCCGTCGCCAAGCGGATCGCCTCGTCGGTCTCGGAGCGTAGTGGCACCGTTTCCAGGTATCGAGCCAGCCATTGATCGACGAAGCGAGCACCGCCAGCCCGCAGGAACTGTTGGGCGCAGATGAGCCACAGCGGCAGGCCCAACAGTACCAACCACGAGACGCTCCCCCGGGCCGAGGCGGACGTCTGCATGCGATCGGCCTGGACCGGCACCTGTGGGGTCGGGCCGGCCGAGGCAAACTCCTCCGGCGTGTTGCGGAACCACCAGGCGAACCACACCGCCCAGGCGATGCCGGGAATCGCATACACCGCCAACAATACGCGCCAGGTCAGCGGACCCTTGGGC
>JAOAAM010000607.1 GCA_026418875.1 Gemmataceae bacterium
GTCTTAATGACATGCCCGCCCAGAGCCGCCACCACACGGCGACCCCGCAGTATGGCATTACGCCAATGATCTCGGACCCGGCGCAAAGAATTCGCGGCGAGTTGCCTGGGTAACGAATCGATCCACTCGGAAATTGTGGGCAGCCCATCGACGGGCTTTCCCAAGTCCTCGACGAAGACTTTGCTCGGACGGGATGAAAGCTCGTAGGTGCGTAAACCGTCGAGTGGGAATGGCTTCATGCCAACCTCGAAAAGAGTACCGGCTCCGCCGGTTCAGGCATCCACGGCCCCGCGAAGGCGCTCCAACAGGGCCTCGTACCCCTCGGTCACCCGGAAGGCCACCCGCAAGGCCCAAAGCGGTCGGCCGCCAAGTTCGGGGACTCGTAGTTTCACCAAGTCCTTTTGCGTCGTCAAGACGATTCCGTCCGTCGGCAGCCCGGCCGCCCACGATGACAATTGTTCAACATCCTCACGACTATACGCATGATGATCCGGAAAGACCCGCCAATGTGCCATGCAAACGCCCAAACGCGCCAGCGTTGTGTGGAACGCTGCCGGATTTCCGATCCCGCAGAACGCAGCCGCGGTCGCACCTGACCATCGACTCAAGGGAAGCGTCTCCCCGGAATGATGGACCCACTCGACAGGCTCATGTACCGCCTGACAGACGGTTGCTCCCGGTGCTCGCCGGTGGATCCAGCGTTGCAAGTCATTCACGTCTTTCGAGGTCGATTGATCGGACCGAGTGATGATGACCACATCAGCGTCTTTCAAAGCACCCCTCGGTTCTCGCAGAAGGCCCCGAGGAAATACCCAACCGTGGCCCCAAGGATTGGTGGCGTCGATCAACACGATGTCAAGGCTGCGTGATAGTCTCAAGTGCTGGAAGCCGTCGTCCAAGATTACGACGTCGCTCTCCAGTTCGTCCAAGGCGATTTCCAAGAGTTGGCGACGGTCGATTCCCTGAAGGTGCGGAACGTCGGGCAGGTTTTCCTCGAGCACAAGAGCCTCGTCATTACGACCGTCGTAACCGCCGTAACCGCCATAACCTCGACTTAGGATCGCGACTCTTGCCCCTTGGTGGCTGAGCAGCCGAGCGATCAGCTCGACGCAGGGCGTTTTGCCCGTGCCGCCAACCGTCAGATTGCCCACGCTGATGACTGGAATCGGAGAGGCATACGAACTCCACCAGCCGCGCCGGTACAGCCATCGACGCGCCAACATGAGAAACCCGTAAAGAATGCTGGGCGGAACAAGCAGCAGCCGCATCAACCTAGCCACAACGGAGCGGTCCAGGCCCGAGCAGACGGCATGCCACCGAAGTCGGAGGTCGTCCATTCGAGCGGGGCTTCGCGGTGGCATACTTCTGGATCAAGCACGAGTCAGTCCGGTCCGTCGTCGCCCGAGTGCTTACTGCCCATTCGTCAGATGGTTCAGCTCAAACGTCTGCCGCAAGCACTCGAGGGCCTCTCGACCGCGAGTCTGCTCGACTACTACGCTGATGCAGACTTCGCTGGTGTTGATCATGCGAATGTTGATCTGGCGTTCCGCAAGAGCACCAAACATTTTCCGAGCAACTCCCGTGTGCGTCCGCATACCGACACCAAAGACGAAGAGCACTGCGATATCGGAATCCGCAGACACTCGTGCCGATGGGTCGATCTCACGGACAATTTTTTCGGCTTGCTGCCGGGCGAGGGTGAGGTCGCTTTGGGGAACGCTGAAAGACAAATCGGCGCGCCCGCCGGCCCCAAGATTCTGGACGATCATATCGACGTTGATTCCCGCGTCGGCGACGGCTTGGAAGATGTGGTGACAATTCCCCGGCACGTCCGCAAGGTGCGACACGGTGATTTGCCCGTAATCTGAGACCAAGCGGATGTCGCTGATCAGGATATCTTCCATGCTCGACAGCCGGCGGTACAAGTCGCGACCGTTTTCAGAGTGGAGCGAAGATTGTGCAGCGTGCAGGACGTCTTCTAGTTTGACGGCTTGGGGCAGTTTCGGCCGTTCCCGATGCAGACCAAAGGCGCGATGAACCGCGCGTAACGCCCTCATCGCGTCCTGACGGTCGACGAGTACGGAAATCTTGATGTCGCCGGTGGTGATCATCTGCATGTTGATCTTTTCGCTGGCCAGCGCCGCGAACATCCGTTCGGCGACTCCGGTGTGCGTGCGCATTCCAGCACCGACGAGTGAGATTTTGCTGACATCTTCCGCCGCCGTCACCGTCGCCCCCAACGAGGCCGCCAAAGGTTGGAGAATCTTCAGCGCCTCACGTAACTCCGCCTTCGGCACGGTGAAGCCAATCGCGGCTTTTCCGTCGCTCCCTAAGCCCTGAGCGATCATGTCCACGACGATATTACGCTCCGCGAGTGCTGAAAACACGCGATGGCTGACACCCGGCTGGTCGGGGACCCCGTCCAACAGCACCCGGGCCTCGTCTTTGACAATCGCCACACCGCACGCCGGTTCCTGCCGCATCCAATCCTGCTCGGGGACAATCCACGTTCCCTCAACGTCGCTGAAGGCACTGCGGACCATCACCGGTACGTCATACTTTTTCGCAAACTCGATCGAGCGAGAGTGCATCACGGCCGCGCCGGCGCTCGCCAACTCCAGCATCTCGTCGTAGCTGATGAAGTCCATTTTTTGGGCTTCAGGCACCAGCCGAGGGTCGGTGGTATAAACGCCATCGACATCGGTGTAGATTTCGCACCCCACATCATCACGATATCCGCCCTCGTGCTTTAAGACGGCAGCCAAGGCCACGGCGGTCGTGTCGGACCCGCCTCGACCGAGAGTCGTGATATTTCCCGCCTCGTCGATCCCTTGAAAACCAGCGACGATGACGATGCTGCCGGCGGCTAGAGCCTGCCTCATCCGAGCGGTCGAAATACTCTTGATGCGGGCCTTGGTGTGCGTGCTATCGGTGACAATTCCGACCTGAGCGCCGGTGAAGCTGACCGCTGTCCCACCCAGCGAGTGAATGGCCATGGCCAGCAGCGCGATGGAAATCTGTTCACCGGTGGCCAAGAGCATGTCCATCTCGCGTGGTGGCGGTTGGTCGCAGATTTCACGCGCCATCGCGATCAATTCGTCCGTCGTGTCGCCCCGGGCACTGACCACCACGACGACTTGGTTCCCTGCCTGCTGAGCCTTGATCGCCCGACGTGCCGCGGCATGAATTCTCTCGGCAGTCGCGACACTCGTGCCGCCAAACTTCTGAACCAACACGGCCACTCGGCATTCCCCCTTCTTCGAAGAACCAGTTTGCAGCGGAAATCTTAGGAATGTGAAAGGAACGTGTCCGACCGTCCCTTGGCCAGTCGTTGGACTCATCCTGTAAACTGGAGGGGAGAACTTCTCACTTCCATGTGGAAAACAGGCCGAGCGACAACGTGCTGACCGACAATTTCGATTGGACATTGACCGACCCGCGACATCCATTCCATTTGGCGCACATGGAAATGGCGCTCGCCGAGGCCGAGGCCGCGTTCAAAGCGAATGAGGTTCCCGTCGGAGCAGTGATCGTCTCGCGCGAGTCCGGAATCATTGCCCAGGCGCACAATCAGCGGGAGAAACTGCAAGATCCCACCGCACACGACGAGATGATTGCGTTGACGCAAGCCGCAGCCGCTCGTCGCTCGTGGCGCCTGGACGAGTGCATCCTTTACGTCACCTTGGAACCTTGCCCGATGTGTGCGGGAGCCATCGTTCAGGCCCGCTTGCCCATGCTTGTTTATGGTGCCTCCGACCCCAAAGCGGGGGCTTGCGGATCGCTTTACCAGATCGTGCAAGACCCTCGGCTGAATCATCGGGCTTTGGTCGTGGCCGGTGTATTAGCGGATCGCTGCGCGGCGATTCTCACCGACTTTTTCGTGCAAAAGCGCCGACTCGGTAAAAAATGACTGCCCCGCAGGGCCAAACGGAAACCAGCAGGCTTCTTCCACCTTCCAGCGATTTTTCCTTCATCCGACCGCCCTTGATGGTAAGATCAAGTGGGGGCCGTGAAATCGCGCCAACTTGCAACGAGAGGGGCGTCCATGCAGCGTTTACCGGTTTTGTTGCTGATCTTAGTGATCGCGGGCAACAGTTCAGCCGATCCAAGGGCGACTTTCTCCCGAGCCAAAACGCCGGACAACCGCGAGTTGAACCGAGCAAATCTCGCGCTCACGTGGACGATCTCGTTGCCCATGCTCGGCACGCGGGATGGCATTGCGACCGTCCAATTGCTCCCCGTGCCTGACCCGGTCCAGAAGGGGGAAGACCGCGTCCTGCTTGTCGTCCAGCTTCGCAGTGGAACGCTCGCGGTGTACGATGC
>JAOAAM010000627.1 GCA_026418875.1 Gemmataceae bacterium
CACTTCGTAACGGTAGCTCTTGCCCCGCCAGTGCATATGGGGCACCATGCTGATGATGCGGGCATCACCACGCAGCCGCCAGATCTGCTCGGCGCGGTAGTGAGGATCATGCGGCGGCACCACGATCGACTCATTGGCGAACGAGTTCGTGAAGTACTCATACTTGGGTGGCTTGTCCGCAAAGTGGATGCCCACCGAACTGCGATCCTTCGTCGCGGTGCCGTTGGGCGTGTAGTGCAGTTCAAATTCCAGCTTGCAGCCCTTGGGCAAGCGCATGGCGGTGTCCGGCGGGCACACCGTGCCCAGGTCGCCCGGAGCCCAACCCGCCAGGATCGAGATCGTACCGTCGGCGGAGTACGGCTCTTTCTTGCCCGGCGGCAGGATGTACACGACCAGATGATGCACCACCGCCGGTGCGCCCGGCAAACACTCAGCGATGCGCACCCACTTGTCTTCGGTGAAGCCCGGATCGATGGTCCATTTCTGGTAAGGCAGCGATCCCTCGGCCGGGACCTCGAATTCCTCGGGCATGGTGAAGATCATGTCGGGCTGTCCGTGGCGCCAACCCGAGACGAAAGAGAGAGGCGGCGGCAGGTCTCGCTCGTCGCCTTTGGGTCTGCCTGCGTCGACCCACGCGGCCAAGATGTCGATCTCGTCTTGAGTCAGCCGCCGGTCGTTGGCGAACTGGCCGAACCGAGGGTCCGCATGCCAAGGCGGCATCCGCCGTTGGGTCACGACCTCCTTGATCATCCGGGCATGTCGGGCCGCATCGTCGTAGGTCAACAGCGAAAACGGAGCGGTTTGGCCCGGTCGGTGGCATTCCTGGCAACGATCCTGCAAAATGCGGGCGACTTCCTTGGCGTAAGTGACACCGGGTTTTTCGTAACGGCGCTCTTGATCGTCGATCAGGCAGCCATCGGCATCGGCCTCGGGGACGCGAACCGCCCGATCCGCAAGCAAGTCGTCCAAAGCATCCACCAACTCGGTCCGTCCGGCCTTCGGTTTGCGGAAGCTGACGCCGTACTGATCGTCGATTCGGCCACGGTAGCGCAAGACCCAGTCGCGATCGAGCAAGGCCACACTGGGGACACGGGCCACTCCGACAGCCTTGGCCAGCTTGCTTTCCGGGTCTTTCAGTACGGGAAACGGAATGTCTCGATCCGACGAGTGCATGGCGATCTGGTCCAGGTCCTCGCTGCGGTTGGGATACACCGCGAGGAACTGAATGCCTTGCGTGCGGTATTTGGCCTCCAGTTCACACAGCCGGGGGACGTAGAGATTCGCAATGGGGCACTCCGTGCCGAGGAACGCCAAAACGACGCCCTTGTCGTTGCGGAACGAATGCAAATTCCGAGCATTGCCGCGGAGATCACGCAACCCACCGATGTCGGCGATGCGAGCGCCGATGACGGTCGATTTTTCCGCGGCGGTTACTCCGGGCGGGAGCAACCCCAGCAACAAGAACGTAAGAGCGGCAAAGCGCATGAAAACCTCCTGCCTGAAGCAACCCTGGTCGCGGCGAACTCGACATTGCTTCAGCTTCAATGCTCAAGCCGAGTCCGCTCGTCCGATCGTCGGTCGAAAACGACCGTCGCTGACCAATGATTCCACTGTTCTTTTAACAGACCCGAGCGTCGAAAATCAGCTCATTTGACCACGGAAGGGAATTTTCGATTTATTGTTTGGCGGCCATCGACAATCATAGGGGCATTTGTTTACTTGAAGCCAGTTTGCCAGTTCGCGAGTTCGCTAGTGAAGCGTCCTGGGAAACCGTGCGGACGGGCCGAGGTTAAAGCAGGGGCAACAGATTCCCCTGCTACTTGGGACATGAATCCGGAGGCTCCTCATGCGTCGGAGTAAAAATTTCAGGGAAATGTTCACCATCGGCGTCGGCGTCTTGCTGTTGCCAACGACAGTAGTTTTGGTCGAGGCTTATTCGCAGTCGGGGTTCAACCATCCGGGTCACGACTGCGTGTATGTTTATTGCCACAACCTGATGAGCGCGGTGGACGATTGTGGGGGAGGCTGGTGTACGCTCGGTGGCGGACCCGGGTGGTACAAGTGTATGCCGAACCCAGAAAAAAGACTGTGACGAACCGGACCACCTGGGGCGGCGGGTTTGTTACGGTGTCTGTGTGACGACCGGACGTCCCTGCCAGCATTCTTATGGTCGTTGCTTGCCGCCGGAGGTCGGTGATTGATCTTGCGGCTGGATTGTGTTGCCCGAGCCAGACTGAATTTTGGGGGAAGTGTTATGTTTGATCGCAACGGATAACGCCTTGGCGATTGGGTATTGGTTCTAATGATCACGGGTTGGTGCGGTGGTGCGAAGGCCCTCGGATCGGATGAGTTGCTCGACGAGGTGAAGTCAGGGCATCAGGCCGCATTGAACGCCATCCGAACACTCTCGGCGACATACCTCTATGAAGAAACTCACCCGAGGCGTGTTGTCATCTCCGAAGGTCGTTACCACCGGCAGGGAGACTGGGTTCGGGTTGAAGAAAGCGAGAAGGGGAAATGGGCCAAAGACTTGTTATTGAAAGACGGCGAGGTGCGGACCGTCCATCGGCAGTGGGACACGGGTTCGCGGGTGCAGTTTGCCGCCGAGAGAGCATCCTCAGCCATGCAGTTCGGTTTGAGTGACATGTACGTCGCGATGCACTAACTGAACATCGGTCCGCGCGGTCAACCGATGACATTCCATCAAGTGCTGGAACGAGTGCCCCGACCGCCGAAAGTGTCCCGCGAGCGTGTTGACGGACGGCGGTTGATTAAGGTGCAGGTGGGGTTTGATGGCGAGGACGGCAAGCCGGTGTTTCTAACGAACTGGTTCGATCCCGCCGTCAACTACTTGATTCGCCAAAGTGAGGTCTCCCGCGGGGGCGATTGGCGATCCGTTTCGCGGGTGGGTGGACTTTGCCGAACCAGTGCCGTCGGTCTTTGTCCCGACGGTCTGCGAGGGCGAAACCGCGACGAAGAATCGAAAGCAGCTCGCTTGGAGGATTCAACTCACGGAACTCAACGTCAACCAGCCGCTGCCGGACCAACTCTTTCAATTGCCTGCGATCCCTTCGGGCACGGTCGTGTTTGATCGAACCAACGAGACCGAATATCCCGTGGATTCGAATTGGCAGAGCACGGGCGAGGCCAAACCGAATCCGATTCAGCGGCATGCGTATGACTTTCGGCCGGACTGAAAGGAGGGCTACGAGCAGCCGACCTCCGAACCGACCCCGCTCGCTTGGTGGATCGTTTACGTTTCGGCGGGATTGTTGCTCATCGCACTCGTCATAGGGGCGATCCGCCGTATACGCGGCAGGTCTCAGTAATGGCAACCTTCAACGCGATCTGGGGAGTCAACGATGAAGTCGTGTCCGCGAGTCCGCTTTGCCCTGACGATGATCGAAGTGCTGGTCACGATCAGCGTGGTCGGCATGTTGACCGGGTTTCTTTTGGTTGGGGTGCAATCGGTCTGAAACTCGGCCGCCCGGGTGCACTGTGCGAATAACTTGAAGCAGATCGGTTTGGCAGCCCAAGGCTACGATCCACGAGGCGAGCGGCTGCCGCCACATCGTTGGAAAGTTCCCGGACCGCTGGGCCGCAAGGTGGTCGTTCCCTGGACCTTTGTCCTGCTGCCGCTCATCGAGCATGAGGCACTTTATCGCCAAGGGTTGGATGCGTAT
>JAOAAM010000681.1 GCA_026418875.1 Gemmataceae bacterium
AGATGTGTATAAGAGACAGCTGTGGACGATGAAAATTCGCGGCGTGAGCCTCGGGCCGACAACTTGTGCGGCGGTCGCCGTGGCCGAGCCGGGCTTGCATACCAAGGGGGAGGCTCAGTTCTCGATCGAGGGAGTGCCGGCACTTTCTCTGGAAGTCGTCGACCTGGACGACCCATCGCCCGTGGATAACGATGCTCAATACGAAATCCGCGTGTTCAACCAAGGAACCTGCCCCTGCACGGGAATCCAGATCGTCGCTCAGTTGGCGGACGGAATGGAGCTGCGTGAGGCGTCGGCACCCGTGTCTTACAACGTGCAAGGACAGCAAGTTCAATTCGCGCCGTTCGCAAAATTGGCGACGAAGGCCGACCTCGTGTACCGATTGAAAGTACGCAGCAAGACGGCGGGCGACCTGCGATTTCGCGTGCAATTAACCTGCGATCAATTGCAGCAGCCGGTGTTTAAGGAAGAGAGCAGCCGTTTCTACCGGCCGTAGGCCGTCGTTCGGCCGCGGGCAAAGCCCACCGACGACGACGCGCGAGGGAGGATTTTCGAGATGAACCGTCGTGCGGCCCGGGGCGGGAAAACGAGGAGAAAAACCGGCCGGCTCGTCGACGATGCAGGAGCGAACGGCGAAAATACCTTTGGACTTGAGCGGCAGCTGGGACGACGCTAATATCCGACGTGTTCCAGCGATGAGGGGAGCGACGACCCCACAGCATCAAGGATGACACCATGAGCGAGGGAGTTCCCGCCGAGCGACGGACGGAGTCGAAACGCAAAGCACGCGGCCTGCAAGGTGCGGGGCCGCAGCCCAAGGAGGGGAGGTGTCCATCCATGACCGCCGGACGAAACTTGAAGGAACAGGTTCGCGTCCACATCCGCTGGATGATTCGCCGGGACATGCCGGAAGTCCTGCAAACGGAGCGGCAAAGCTTCGAACATGCTTGGAGTGAAGAGGACTTCCTCCGCTGCTTGCGGCAACGCAACTGTATCGGCATGGTGGCGGAACTCGATGAGAGCGTCGTCGGCTTCATGATTTACGAATTGCACAAAACGAAGCTGCACATCCTCAATTTCGCCGTCGCTCCGAACTTTCGGCGGCTGGGGATCGGCCGACAGATGATTCACAAGCTCGTCGCCAAATTGTCCAGCCACCGCCGCACCCGCGTGACCCTCGCCGTTCGGGAAACGAACTTGCCCGCCCAACTGTTCTTCCGCTCGATGGCCTTCCGCGCGGTCAAGGTGCTGCGGGGTTATTACGAAGACAGTGGCGAGGACGCTTTCCTGATGCAGTACCACCTGCCCAACGACACCACACCGCTGGACGACCTCGACGAAATCTACGACCGTGTCTCGACCCGCGATGACTAAAATTCTTTCCCGACTGCCGCTGTGATCGTCCCCCCGACCCCGTCGGGGGGCTTATTTTTTTGAACGCCTTGAAATGACGCACCTCGGATTATTCGCGAAATGGCCCCGCGCCGGTCTAGTGAAAACCCGCTTGGCAACCGCTCTCGGCACACCGTTGGCCACTCGAATCGCCGATGCCTTCCTTCGCGATGCTGTGATCCGGTTCCACGAAATCGCCGAGCGGCAGGTGATCGTCTTCGCTCCAGACGAGGACCGCGAGCTTTTTTGCAATCTGGCCG
The DNA here is from genome assembly GCA_026418875.1 of Gemmataceae bacterium. Lineage (GTDB taxonomy): Bacteria > Planctomycetota > Planctomycetia > Gemmatales > Gemmataceae > CAKZUU01. The sequence continues at coordinate 1,653 of JAOAAM010000681.1, forward strand.
AAGGTTCCTGGGAACTTGAGCCGCAAGGCCCTGGCGACCTGGGCGAGCGGTTGCAGCGGTTCTTCACCCGGTGCCTCACCAGCGTCGGCGATGTCGTCATCGCGCTCGGGACCGACAGCCCCACCTTGCCCGTCGAATTCGTCAGCCGCGCCTTCGATATGTTGCAGTCGCACGAGGTCGTCCTCGGGCCGGCCACCGATGGCGGATACTACCTGGTCGGACTCTCCCAGCCACGTCCCGAAATCTTCGAGGGAATCGCGTGGAGCAGCGCCGACGTGCTTGGGCAGACCATCGACCGGCTCGGTGATGCCCGAGTAGCCCTCTTGCCCGTTTGGTACGACGTGGACACCCCGGAAGACTGGCAGATGCTCCGAGGACACCTCCGCGCTTGGCATCGGGCAGGGGTTCGCATCGACTGCCCCCACACCGCCGAACTAGCGGGCATCTCCCTCTTGTGAAATCTGAGTGTAACCTCGCAACCCCGATTTCCATGGGCAGAGCGAGTCCTAAAATCAGGCGACAGGTACCTTCCCCTTTCTTCGGAGACACTGATTATGTGGCGATTGGCTTGGATCATCCCGGCAGTGCTCATCTTCGCATTCCCGGCGGTTGCCGAAAACAAAGTCGATGCCAAGAAGCTGAAAGGCTCGTGGATCCGCGAAGTGGAGAGCTTCGAGATCACGTACAAATTCAAGGACGAGAAGACGATGCAAGCGATTGTCGGCCAGAGC
>JAOAAM010000695.1 GCA_026418875.1 Gemmataceae bacterium
ATCGGCCACTTTGGTCAGCAACTCCTCGAAGTCGGCCCGCAACTCTTGCATCAGCTCGGCACGATTCAGTTTCGGCGTTGTGTCCATAGCGAACTCCTCCAAACAACAGGAATGGGTTTATCTATTTTGCCACAGCTCCCCACCCAGCGCCAGATTTATTTGTCAGACCCCAGATCGGTGCCCCCTGCGATGAAAATGGACAAAACACCGCCAATTGCTCCGCCTCATGCTTCTGTCACGACGATAATAGAAATCAGCCTCACTGTCGGCCCATTTTCTAGGGACAACACTTCTATGTTCTCGCCCTGCGTTCTGCCAATCCCGCTTGTTACCCAACGGCGGAGTTAGCTTTTGACAGGGCGTTCGTCACACCAAGGAAGGCTGGCCCGGAGGCTGCACCCTCCTCTCCTTTTCGTGGCTCTTTCCTGGCCAGCCGCGCCTTTGAGGGGAGAAAAACCAATGAGAAGTTCAAGGGTCACACGTCTGGGTCTCGGTGGACTCGGCTGTGTTCTTCTCAGCGTTTGTGCCGCCTCACCGGCTTCGTCTCAGTATACACCTGAACAATTTCGCGCAGATTGTCTAGACGGTGTGACCAAACTGGAAGAACGGTACCGCCACTGTTCCGGTCGCTATCGAATCATCGAGACCATGCCTCGAGTCGATTGGCAATTGATCCGCGACGTGGAGTTTGCGGTATCAGGTGAGCAGTGGCTGATCATCTGCCATAACCTGGAGGAGTGGCGTAAGGGCCAGCTTCATAAGGTTCATTACCAGCAGTCGGTGCGTGGGGCCAATTCGGTGTACAGTTTCCTTCTAACAGGCCGGTACGAAACGCGGGAATTGCGGCTGGAAACCTACGAGATGGCCGAAGAAGTCGCCTCAAAACCCTCAGGCGGTGGGATTCGTGACATGATAGCTTTTTGGTTGTCTCCGATTCGCGCGCCGTTTAGTCTGCGCACGCTCCCTTTGCCGGCTTTGCTGAGGCATCCGACGTTTCGGGTATTGAAGTTGAGGGATGGGGAACGGGAGGGTGTGCGGGTGATTCGGGCGGATTTTGAGGTCCGTCCGGGCCAGCCGTTTACGGATCCGAGGATCAGTTGGACGCGGGAGCCGGTGTGGGGTTGGTTTGAGGTGGCACCGGATCAGGAGTGGACCGTTCGAGCGTTTGAGTACACCTACATGGCGCCGGGGCACAAGCCGGAGATACCTTTAGTCAAGGCACGTGTAAATGGTGAGGTTTTATATAATATTGATTTCGAAGGTCGTCCGATAGTTATACAATTTAAGGAATCAACATCTTGGCGGGATTTACCACCAGATTCGATGATTGAGATGAAGGATATTCAGATCGAGTATGGTCCTGTATCGGAGGATCGATTTCGTTTATCGTATTATGGTTTGCCGGAGCCGCCGGGTGTGACGTGGGTGCAGGAGAGGCGGACGCCGGTGTATGTGTGGCTGTTGGCGGCGGCGGGGGTGTTGCTCACCTTGGCGGTCTTCTTCCGTTGGCTGGCCCGCCGTCTGCGCCACGGCCCGTCGGAGGGGTGAGAAGAAGGACCGGTCAGTGTCGCGGCCTGTCGACGGGGTGAGAAGAAGGAGTGGCGGACACCAGAGGCTAGCGGAGGAGAGAAAGGACCAGCGGACACCAGAGGCTAGGGAAGGGGTGAGGGAGGTAGGGGTGGCGAGGAGGGGGCTTCTGCGCGTGGAATGGATGGCGAGACATCTTGATGGCTAGCGGGAGGTATATCGCAGGACTGGTTTGAGATTTGTCGGCAGTGGCATGTCACGATGCTGCCTCGATGGCTGCGGGATGGGCATGCGATGCAAGGGAAATGTCGAGGAGAGGCGGCGGGACGGTGGGAGTCGACGGGGTTGGACGGGTGAGGAAGAGGTGGCAGGGGTTTGCCAGTTCATGGGTCGCCAAAAAAGTATTGCACAGCTTCTCAGGGGAAGTAACATGGAGTTTGTCTTTCCCGCTGTCAGAGCGATGAGGACAGGGGGGAAGATGTCGGCTTCGGCCATGATTGAATGGAGTAGCACAAGCAAAACCTTGCACTCCACCAACAGGAACGTGTTGTGGCACATCGAGATGGGATGAGGGTTCAGGCTCACGGTCAGCGTTCGTGAGTGTGCAAGTTTTTGAACTCCTTCTGCTAACTCCCCTCAAGCACGACCGTACCGAGGCGGTGTGACCGGTCGCTTTGCCAGACACGACACCTGTTGAGAGGAGGGGTGCATGGGCACAAGTCAGCTCGCCCGCCGTTCCTTGCGTTGGGTTCAGACTCTGTTTGCACCCCGCCGTTGGCCCACCCGCCGGCGGCCCCTGGGGTTGGAGGTCCTGGAGGACCGCACGGTTCCGGATGTGCAGGGGTTTGCCATCGGGCCGATGTACCTCTACGGCGATTTCTTCATGGATACCCAGAACAACTGGTGGGCCAAGGGGGAGATCAAACTCGGCTTTGCCCCCGCCGACAGTGAGCCTTTCGAGGAATTGGCCGTCTTCTCCACCGAGCCGGACGGCAAGGTGTGGTTCTCGCCGAGCAACCCCAATCCCGAATTCACGGTCGAGAAAGCGGAACTCATCTCGATGGTTTCGGTGCCGAACCTGACGCTGTGGGAGACCGAGACTTCCTTCACGTTCAATGCGGCGGCACTCGCCTCGGCGACCGGCGGCGTCAACATCTATTCGGGGGCGCATCCGTTCACGGTGGAGGCCGGCCAGTTCACCATGGACAACATTCGCATGGTCGATCCCGACGGCGAAGGAGAAGAGAAAGGGCAAATCTGGATGCAGGGGAGCCTCACGCAGGTGCCGCTGATCGGCGTGAGTATGACCGTGGCGGGGTCCAACTTCGTCAAGCTCACCGAGCAGGGAGTGGAGCTGACGGGGGTATCACCGGCCTTCAGCGGCGGCCTGAGCATCGGGGGGTTGGTCTTCAGCATCAACAACTTGTCGATCTCCTATACGGACGGCACCTTCACCCTGACCGGCTCGGCTCAGATCAGCCTGGCGGAGAATGAGAACGTGGAGGTGATTTTTGCCAGCCCCGGTTTGCAGGTCAGCGGCGGGCAGATCCTCACCTTCCCGCTGGTTTTGAACAGCGATTTGACGTTTGCCGGCGTGCATTTCGCCACGAAGAACTTGCGGTTCAACTATGCCAACGACGTGTTCACGCTCACGGGGCAAGTGCAGGCGACCATCGGCGGCCAATCGCTGACCGTCACGTTCGGCCAGGGCGGCACCGCGGGGTTGCGGATCGCCAACGGCGAGCTGACCGACCTGGACATGATGTTTCAAGGGCGGCTCAGCCTCTTGGGGCTGGAGGTGGAGTTGGGCACGGCCACCAACCCGATCACGATCACCTACTCGCAGGCCACCGCGAACACACCGAGCTTGTTCACGCTCTCGGGGCAGCTTTCGGTGCCGCAGTTGTGGAACGCCGCCGTCATCCTCGGTTCGCAGGGCCATCCCGGCCTGGTCGTCAAGGGGGGCGATTTCGAGCTGGAGGATGTGCGATTCGAATTGTCCGACGTGAGTTTGGGGGCGATGACCATCGACAAGCTGCTGGTCGCCTTCACCTCGGACACCTTCGCCGTCACGCTGGATTTGTGGTTCCCGGCGGGCTGGAAAGTGAAAGGGTATGTGCAGTGGGAAGACGGCCAGCTCAACGGCATCGACCTGGGATTGGAGGGCAATCAGGGGATCGAGATCGCCGACACCGGCATCATGATCACCGGCTTCGAGGCGGGGGTGTACAACCTGCAACATCCCTCGGACATCGTGGTGACCGGCAAGCTGGAGGCCATCTGGCTGTACCGGAGCTTCGTCCAGATCGAGGGCGACTTCACCATCGACGCCGACGAACTGGTGTTGCATGGCAACATCAACTTCCTCGATGGGGTGGGCAAGGGTGACGTGCGGCTGGTGCTGGATTGGGGCGAGCAGGACTACACGGCGGCGGTGAAGGTCGATTGGCTCGACGGCATGATCCGGTTCGATGCGATTATCAACATCCACGACGGCGACAGTGTGTATGTGAAAGCGAAGGCCGACGTCAATGTGCCGGACCACATTCCCTTCATCGGCGGGCAAACACTGGCCGAGGTCGATTTCGTTCTGGAGTGGCGGCGGGATCGGCCCGATGATGAGAACTTCGTGGCCGCCTGGGTCGACCTCGACTTCTTCTTCTTTTCCATTGACGTGGGAGTGAAGGTCGATTTCACCGGGCATGCGTCGCTGATCGGCAGCAGTTTCATTCACAGCATCGATTCGCCGCCGCCGGACTCGCAGCCGCAGATCTATCACTACCGCATCCCGTACACGGTTCCGGAGAACGTCACGCACGGGACCTTGCAGGTGAGTTGGCCAGAGATCGGCGGGATTCAATCCGTAGCCATCGTCCGGCCCGACGGCACGACGGTCGATCAGAGCCAGTTCAGCGACCCCCGCCACAACCTGACCCTCCTGCCGTCGCTCAGTTCGCGGAAGTCGATCGGGGTAGGGATGGCAGGTTCCAGCGGCGACCCGTTCGTGACCCTGACGCCGGGAACGTATCAACTCGTGCTGACGAGCAATTACAAGTTCTCCAGCGCCCCGAAGCTGACGGCCTCGTTCGGCACCGCCCGGCCGACGATCGAATCGGTCGTGGTGCAACCGCCCACGTCGTTGTCCACGCCGGTGATGCTCACGGGCCGGGTCGCCAGCAGCCTGGGGCCGAATGCCCGCGTCACCCTGTACGTCGATCGGGACAACTCGGGTTACGACGGAACGCCGATCGCCGGGGCGACCAACCTGCCGCTGACCGTGGACGCCCAGGGTCATTGGACCGTGCAAACCGATTGGAACATGGACGGCCTGATGCCCTGGCAGTACTACGTGTATGCCTCGATCAACGACGGGGTCAACGCGCCGGTTCACTCGGCCTACTCGGCCGGGGCCACGCCCAATCCCGCCCTCTACGGCACCGTCACCACCTACAACCAAAGCTTCCGGGAAAACGGGCTATTGGTATTCGTGGACCACAACGACAACCAGCAATTCGACCCCGGCATCGATCCGTACACTTCCACCAATGAATTCGGCCTGTATGCGTTCGACTCGTCCGCCTTGCCGCTGAATACGCCGTTCAACGTCGGCTTGATCCTCCCCAGCGGCTTCCAGATGCACGGGGGCAGTTCCAGCCTCGTCACGAATCTCACTTACAACGGCACCGATGGGTTACTGGTCAATTTCGTGGTGGACGAATTCGCGGCGATCCACGGGCAAATCACGGCCAACTTCGACGCCGGCAGCCAACCGCTGGTGGCCTGGACCGTCTACCTGGATGCCAACAACAACGGCTCGCTCGACGACGGCGAAGTCCAGACGCTGACGGCGGCGGACGGCTCCTATGTGTTCCGTCATCTCACCTTGAACACGACACAAATCGTGCGGGTGGTCGTGCCGGAGGGCTATTACCTCACCTCCTTCGATTCCCGGCTGGTAAATGTCTCGGGCGACCCGTTCGAGGTTTACCGCCATAACGATTTCACCGCGCTACCGTTCTCGACCATCAGCGGTACGATCACGGGCTATACGCTGCACCACGGCACGCTGTCGCCGACGCCGACGCCGCAGCCAGGGGTCACGGTGAACCTGCTGCAAACGCGGGCCTTGTTGAACATCGGCGGCGATGTCCAGGGCAACTACCAGGCCGACCCGGGACCAGCTAGCGGCACCACCCATTCGGCCTCCAACTACGACCATCCGATCGACCTCAGCGGCGTTGATGATCCCGCGCCGCAGGCGGTTTACCAGAGCAACCGCTACGGTGGGAGTTTCAAGTACACGATCACGGGTCTGAAACCCAATGCCCCGCATTTGATTCGCTTGCACTTTGCGGAGTTGTTCTGGTCCGGTCAGGGCCAGCGACTCTTTGACGTGTGGATCAACGGCCAGCAGGTGCTCAACAACTACGACATCTTTGCCCGCGCGGGAGGTGCCTTCCGGGCTGTGATCGAATCATTCACGATCATGGCAGACGCGCAGGGTTCCATCAACATCGACTTTTACTCCGTTTGGGACAATCCGCAGATCAATGGCATCGAAGTACATGAAATTGTGGCCTCGACCACGACCGATGCCCAGGGCAACTATAGCTTCACGGGCCTGAAGGCGGGCAACTACACGGTGGCTCAAGCGGTTCCGAGCGGCTGGCGGGAAGTCTCCCCCTTCACCTCGGACTTCCACTTGCAAAGCCCCTCCGGCAGCAACCTGTGGCATCTGCCGAACCTGCCGGGCAATCCGCGGCCCATCGACGTGGGCGTGGCCGACTTCGACGGCGACGGCAAGCTCGACGTGGCCGTCCTCCATGCCGTCTTCAACGAAACCAACAACCAGAGCTTTGTCCACATCTACTACAACGGCGACTGGGCACACCCGGCCCGTTACGGCCTGGAGTACGGTACGAACTACTCCAAGATGGTCATCGGTAACTTCTGGGGGATCGGCCGGCCGAGCATCGCCTTCTTTGGTCTGTCGGAACAGCGCTATCATGGCCGGATCGACGCACTGATGAATCGAACGGGATCCCGCACCCGTAATTTTGAAGATCTGCTTTATGACCTGTGGGAATTGCAAAACTTTGACCGGGGTATTGTCGGCGACTTTGTCTTACTACCTCACGACAAGTCACTGTATTACGAGGTCTGGGATACTGTGGGAGTTTTTTACTGGAACCACCAAGGCCAACCGACCATCTCCATAGTGGACCTGCTCGGACCCAACGGTGCGGCTTATAACTATGCCCCACTTGCAGATGCAGCTTCTCCTCAGCAGATGCTCAGTGTCGATGTCAACGGCGACGGCTACCACGACCTGATCATCTCCGACCGATGGCGCAGCCCGGTTGTACTCTTCGGCTCCGACTCGCCCAATGAGAATCGTCCGGGTTTCCACTACACCGCCTTGGGTCATCAGACCTCCATTTCCGTGTTGCCCTCCGCCTATCACGTTCTGGCCGCGGACATCAACGGCGACGGTCTGATCGACCTCGGCGTGTTCGACACCAACGGCGAGTTCCACTACGCCATCCAGGACCAAACGGGCAACTTCTCGGCCATCTCGCCGGGGCTGGGGGTGCTGGGCAAGACGGTCGGCTCGGCCTTCTTCCACGATGTCAACGGCGACCTGAAGCCCGATCTGGTCTGGGTCGTGCAGGGGGTGGGCAGCCAGGCGGTCCATGTGGTTCTCAACACCGGCGAAACCGGGCGGTGGTTCCGCCACGGCGACGACACCATCTGGGGCTTGGCCTCCGCACCGGCCGGGGATGTGCGGATGACCGCCGCCGACCTCGACGGCGACGGACTGGCCGAGCTAATCGTCATCGACAAGGAAGCCAATACAGTCCAGGTTCTCGCGAACCGATCGGTGACCCGGCCGACGCCGATCTTCGTGACGGTCGATGGGAACGTGTCGAACGGCAACAACTTCGTCAACGCGCAATTCGGCCAGGTCGGGGGCAAGGTGTTCGCCGACGTGGACCGCGACGGCCGCCTCACGGGTCACGAACCGGGTTTGGCCGGAGCGACGGTGTACGTGGACCTCAACCGCAATGGCCGGCTTGATCGCGGCGAGCCGCGGATGCGAACCGGTGCCGATGGCCTGTATGCCTTCGCGGGGTTGGCTCCGGGCGTCTATCACGTCCGGGTTGCGCCCCAAGCAGGCCAGAAGATCACCATCCCCGGCGGGGAGTTGCACCGCATTCGCATCGGGGCCAGCTCAGCACCTCAACTCGACAAGCATTTTGGCACTGTGGCGGCGGCTGACATCACCTTCCACGTTCCTGCGCAAAGCCGGGTGTTGCGCTTGTTCCGCAGCGGCGACCGGCTCGAAATCCTGGACCGGTTCCGCGGCGTGATCGCCAGTTACGCCCTCACGGAGGTCCACTCGCTCACCATCCTCGGCGGTGCGAATCTGCGCACCCGGCTGGCCGTGGACTTGGCCCGCGGCGGCAGCTTCGATCTTCCCGGCGGAATCACTTTCCGGGCCGGTACGGGCCAGCAGGACGCTCTGCGGCTGGTCCTGGGCAACGGTTTCGATCGCGTCCACATCTCCGGGAACCAGGCCCGGTTGAATGACCAACTGGCGGTGCGCTGGAGCGGCGTCGAGGTGCTGGCCGTGGAAAGCAGGGAGGGAAACGACCTGTTGAGCATCCAAGGAACCCCGCTGGCTCAAGGAACGGTGGTCCTCCAGGGCGGCCTCGGCGACGACGTTTATCGCCTCGCAACTCGGTCCACGTCTGTCCGGATTCAGGACGACGGCGGCATCGATACCCTGGACTTGGCCGCGGCCTTGTCCGGAGTGCAGGTGGACTTGACCAGTTCCCGCTTCCAGACTCTGGACGCCGTGGGCAGCCGCCTGCGCCTGGACGGCACGATCGAGAACGTCCTGGGCAGCCGCTTCGCCGACTACCTGCTCGGAGGTCCGGGGCGCAACATCGTGATCGGCGGAGCAGGGGCCGATGTCCTCCTGGGCCGCGGCGGGGAGGACATCCTCATCGGCGGAACGGTCTCCTGGGACGACGACGGAGCGTCCCTACAAGCGCTCGCGGCAGAGTGGCACTCCTCCCGTGCATATGCCGAGCGCGTCCAGAACCTGATCGACGGCACAGGCAGTCCGGAACGCCTCAACGGCAGCGTTTTCCTCGACAGTTCGGTGCTGAGCGATGACGGGGAATCCGATTGGCTTTTCGGCGGTGCTGGCCGCGACTGGTTCGTGCCGTTCTCCGGCGATCGGATCGGAGATCGCGAGACCGGGGAACGGTCCGGTGGGTAAAGCCGTGCGGGTGTTGGGCGGGCGCCTGGTCTGGTTTTTGCCTCGCTTGGTTTCCTTCCGGTTCGTTTCCGCCAGGCGGGAAATGGGCACGGAATTCCTTAAGGAGAGTACATGGCAGCCGAGCCAAGCCTCTTTCTGCCGCGGTCCGAGTTGGCCGCTCCGATTGTGCGGTCTGCCGGGGAGGGGAAGACCGTGGGTGTAGTGCGTGGACGCACGACGTTCAAAATCCTTCCCGCGGAGACAGGCGGCGCTTATGCCGTGCTGGAGCAGCAAGTGCCGCCGGGGAGCGGGCCGCCGCTCCATGTCCACCGTCACGAGACCGAGATCTTCTACGTTTTGGCGGGTACCTTCGAGTTCACCGTGGCCGGCCAGACTTTCCGCGGTACTACCGGGACCTTGGTGGCCGGCCCGCGGGACATCCCGCACACCTTTCGCAA
>JAOAAM010000714.1 GCA_026418875.1 Gemmataceae bacterium
TCGCTGGTACTGACGGGGTATCTCAACATCGGGCTCACGCTCTTCGTCGTGGTCAGCGTGGGGCTTTTGCTACTCTTGGCGGTCTCACGCTGGGTGGCGGTGGGGCTGGGGGCGATTCCAGTGCACCCGGAGAACAGTGCGGGGAAAATGAACCGCTCCGCCTCATGATTCTCGGGGGAGACTGGATCAGTCGGTGGCGTGACGCAGGCGGGGTGCGGCGGCGAGTCCGCGGCAAGTCGGCGGCGAGTCGGCGGCAAGGCGGATCACTCGATCATGGTGCCCCGCGTCGGGCTTGTTTTCGCTGGACAGGTTTGCGACCAGTTGCTAAAGATTCTGAGAGTGTGCGGGGGCTGGGCTGAATGCGGCTCCGTGGCCCCGCGACGCACCGGCGTTTCCCGGTGATCAGAAAGGATCCCTTTTTCCATGACCCACGTCGTCTGCCAACCGTGTTGGGATTGCAAATACACCGATTGCGTGGTCGTTTGCCCGGTGGAATGCTTCTGGCAAGACGAGAAGATGTTGTACATCGACCCGCAGGACTGCATCGACTGCGAGGCCTGCGTGCCGGAGTGCCCTGTCGAGGCCATCTACGTCGAGGCGAACGTGCCGGCTCAGTGGTCGAACTTCATCCAGATGAATGCCGAACGCTCCGCCGCCTTGAAGGCTTCCGGCGAAGGCCGCATCACCGAAAAGCAGGATCCCAAGGAAGGTCCGGAGTGCGCGAAGAAAGCCTGATCGGCGATTGCGCTGCGGTTTGAACATGCCTTTTCGGGAGGCGAGGTCCCAAGTGGATTTCGCCTCCCGATCTCTCAACGTCCCACCGTCGCTGTTGTGATCCCGCCGCGACCCGTTGCGGTTCCATCCATATGGACCAGCTTGGAATCGCCACCGACGCCGCCTCGACCCATGCATCGACGGGGATCCTGCTCATTCAACTGGGGACTCCGGACGCACCGACTCCGAAGGCCCTCCGCCGCTACCTGCGACAGTTTCTCGGCGACCCGCGGGTCATCGAGGCACCGCGATGGTTGTGGTGGATCATTTTGAACTTGGTGGTCCTGCCTTTTCGGCCGCGGCGGTCCGCGGAGAAGTATCAACGCATCTGGGATCCGGAGACTGGCTCGCCCCTGATGCACCTGACAATGCGGCAGACCGAATTGCTGCAACGATGCTGGCCCCACCTGCCGGTTCGCTTCGGCATGCAGTACGGGCAGCCTTCGGTCGCCTCCGTCGTCCGGGAGATGATCGGGGCCGGGGTGAACCGGCTCATCGTGGTGCCGATGTACCCGCAGTATTCGGCGACGACGTACGCCGCCGCCACCGATGCCCTGTTCAAGGCACTGCTGAAGGAACGGCGCGTGCCGGCAATCCGCATCGTTCCGCCGTTCTTCGACCATCCGGCGTACATTGAAGCCCAAGCGGCGGTCATCGAGCGGCAGCTGGCGGGGTTGGATTGGGAACCCGAGCATTTCGTGCTCAGCTTCCACGGCATCCCCCTGAAGTATGCCCAGCGCGGCGACCCCTATCCCCAACACGTCGATGCCACGGTCCGTCGGCTGACCGAGCGGCTCGGTTGGACTCCCGATCGCTTCACCCGCTCGTACCAATCGTTGTTTGGCCGGGACGAATGGCTCCGACCCTACACCGACGATGTGCTGCAAGAGTTGGCAAGACGCGGGATCAAGCGGGTTTTCGTCGTGACTCCGGGATTCACCACGGATTGCTTGGAGACGGTCGACGAGATTGGGCACGAATCGGCGGAAATCTTCCGCGAGGCGGGCGGAGAGCGACTGCATCAGTGTGCCTGCCTGAACGATTCACCGGAGTGGATCGCTGCCCTTCAAACCATCATCGCCGAAGAGAGTCAAGGCTGGCTCGATGCTCCGGCGACGACATCCCGCGGGGCTGCCGCCACGCCCTCCCTGGTCGGGTGAGCGCGATCTCCGTCTGGCTTTTGCCTATCGCTCCTCGGGGGGCATGGCGAGAGCCACATAGAGGAGGGCGAAGGCCCAAGCTCCAAACGGAATGGTCGCCAGGGCCAGCAGCACGATCGGGACGGCTGCGACCAACACAGCGACGACGAACGACCCGGCCGACACGAGCAAGCCGATCGCTCCCGCCACCGCGCCGATGAGCACGCCGAGGCCGAGGACCAACATCTTGGCCATCATCGTCAGCATCTGCCGGAATGCATGCGAAAAGTCGCCCGGAGCGGCGGGAGCCATGCGGGTGGGATAGAGCAAGAACAGGCCGTTCTCGACTCCCATGAGCATGAAATTCAAGGGCCACGACAAAACGATCACGATCGCGAACAGCAGGTGAATCCCGCCGAACACGGCATAAATGATCCCCGTCAACCCGATTTGGAAGACGCTCAGGATCAACGCCGGGGTCAGCACTTCTGCGGCAGCGATCTGCCAAGGCGAAAGGGGCAAGGTCTTCAGCAACTCAATTCGATCCAGGTCAGCCCGGAAGTCGAAAGCGACGATTTGGCTGAGCATGATGGACATAACCAGACCGATCGCGGCGAGGGTGTGGGGCATGGCCGGTGAGTCGGCCTTGCCGCTGCTGGACATGGCGATGAGCGGTCCGGCCAGGGCGACCAGCGTAGCGACGGCGAGTACGAACAGCACGCGATGGCTGCGGACTGCTCCCAACATTTGCCGCCAGACGATGGGGCCGACGCCGAAGAGCCACGGGGGGGTCGGCACTCGTCGCCGCCGAGAGGTCGTCTCGGCACTGGCCCTGTCTCTTATACACATCTCCGAGCCCACGAG
>JAOAAM010000739.1 GCA_026418875.1 Gemmataceae bacterium
CGACTGCCCGCCACCCAAAAGCGTCGCGCCTGGATTGCTGGAGACCCGAAGGGCACAAGTTCGGGCGATGTGGTAGGCGTCGGCGGGCATCGCTCCGACGGCCGTGGCAAACGAGTCGATGAACCGGCGCTTCGCTTCGTGAACCACCGCCGGGGGCAACGTCTCGAAGCGAAGGGTCGTCGCATATCGGGCAAAGCGTTCGGCCAGCGGTTCAGGCATGTTCCAGGTTCCTTCGGCGAATCAAGACATCATGGGCGGGTCAGAGGGCTCAACCGAAATCGGCAAAAACCGCCGTCTCCCGCTTGCTGGACACGGTGTCATCCAGGTGGGGCGGATCGGCGTAGTAGGGCTTCGGCGCCGGGATCAAGAGTCGGCCGCCGCTTCGCCAATACTCCTGCACGATGCCGTAGCCCTCGGCGTCCCAATCCGGCACGAGCAACAACAACACGTCGAAGCGCTCGGTTTTCAGGCGTTCTGGCCCGACGATCGGAATGCGGTGCCCCGGCGTCAGCAAGCCGCGCATGTCGGGGCATTCGTCGATCAGGCAGGGAAATCGGCGGCACGCATCGCAAAGGCTCAAGGTGGTCATGCCCCGGCCCGACACGGTGTACGCCGCCAATCTCTTGTTCCGATACTGCCATTCATCCAACTCGGAATTGAGCAAGTCCCGGCTTTGATCCAACAGCAGGGCGAAGTCGTCCCAGGCCCGAGGCGACTCCAGATCGGCCTCGGTTTCGCGCTCGATGGCGGCCGCCACGGCAGGCCGGGGTGGCCGGCCCTCGCGGGTGATGCTCACACGGAGCATCCCCGGCTCGTTCGGGGCCGGTCGGATATTTTCCAAGGTCAGACCGTGCTCCTGCAACAATCGCTGCAACTGCCCGACGGTCCAATAAGCCCGAGTCTCGTGACGGATCAGGTCACAGTTCAGTTGATCGTGGAAAGCTAGGACGTCGGGAATGTCCCACTCGAGAGCATCCTCACCGCGCCATTCTCGACGAAGGGATTCGGCCCAAGCGTGCGGGTCGGTCGCCGTGGCAGGGGAATCGCACTCCACCTCGATGCCCTTGTGAGGGGCAAGCTGAAGCAACCCGCAACGCGCACAACGATACAAGATCAGCGGTTCGACCGGCTCGGGTTCCGCGGCCAACTCGGGCGTGAGAAAACGACGACTCGGTGCGACAAGTCCGAAATCATAGACCCGCGACAGTTCCGTATGGGTACAGGCAAGGCAGGAGGGGTGGGACACGCGCTAGGCCTCCTAGCGAAGCGATGAGCCTATGCAAGAGGCTATGGCCGTGCCGATCGGGAATCAAGCGGTTGTACGAAAAACTTTCAGGATACGGTCTGTTCGGATGGCTCCGCCGATTCGGACTTTGCGGTCTGGGCAAAATCGCGGGCTGAGGAAGGACGCCAGAACAGGAGCAAGGCGAAGAACGCGAACAGCGGGGCGAATCCGGCGGCAGCGATGAGCGGTCGGTAGTCCAACTGCGGTTCGGCAAGCGACGGTGCGGCGGGCGTGCTGAGGCTGGTGCCGGTCGTCGCGGGGGCGACGGAGGTTGTGGACGTGCTCGCGGTGCCGGTCGTCGCGGGGGCGACGGCCGGTGTCGACCCGCTGCTGGCCGCCCAGCCGACCCCTGCTTGCAGGACGGCCATCGCCACCCAACAGATAAAGCCCAGAGCACCCGTCACCTTGCCTTGGTGCTTCGCCGAGAGTTCCTGCGTGAACGAATAGTACATGGGGAACACGCCCAAGGCCCCGAAGCCGACGAACATCATGGTGCCGAGCAGCAACCAGCCGGGCGGAAGCATGGCCGCGGCGACCGTGGACAGCGTGATGAGAGAGAAGATCAAGAAAGCGGTCATGCGGCTCTGATGCGTGGAAAGCCCCCAGCGGAGCAGGATGAGCGTCAACGCTCCGGCGGCCAAGGAGCCGAGATCCGTGGCGACGTAGTAAGCGGCCATGAACCAGTTGGCAAAGCGCTCGGAGTAGCCATGTTGCTCTTGAAGCAGTAGGGGAGTCCAAGCGCGGAAGAAGTGCCAAGTGGCGTTGATGGCGACGACGACGAACGCCAAGACCCAGAAGCGACGGTCTTGCAAGATGGCCCCCCAGCGATGACCGCTGCCCGCCGCTTGTCCCTTCACGGTGGCGGGGATGGTGTCGGGTCGAATGATGAACAACCAGGCAACGACCCAGAACACCCCGATGCCGCCGATGATCATGAAGGGATAGCGCCAGGTAGATCCGCTCTCGGTGAGGAAGGGCGCGACGATGAATGGTGTCGCAATGGCCCCGAGCGAGACGCCGCTTTGCAAAATACCATTCCCCATCGCCCTCTGCTCGGGGGGAAGGACGCGTTGGGTGGTGTAGAGGGCGCAGGGCCAGTTTCCGCCCTCGAAGAGTCCCAACAGGGTGCGACAGATGAACAATTCCTCGTAATTGCGGGCAAAACCGGTGGCGAACCCCGCAGCCGACCAAAGAAGGACGAACATCGGATAAGTCCACCGCACGCCGTAGCGATCGACCACCCAACCGGACAACACGGAGCCGACGGCGAAGGCCATGCCGAATCCAGCCTCGAGCCGGCCGTACAGCTTGTTATCGTTGTTGGCGAATTCGACCTTCACGCGCTTGGCCACCTGATTCAGGGTCAGGCGATCCATGTAGTTGATCATGGTGGCCAGCAGCAACAACCCACAGACGCCCCATTTCCATAACCCGTCGGAGGAACGTTGAAAGGACATGGGAGTTTCTCGAATGAAGCCACACCAGGCGGGAGATGTTAGTGAAACGGGACGGACTGGAAATTGCAAGCGAAAAACCCGGCTGGGACACGATTTCCGCGATCAATTCCATCCGTCGGCGTGGAGCTGGCGCAATCGGCCCAGGGTCCACTCGAGACGTCGTTGCACGGCGGCGCGATCGTCGAAGCTGCGTCGGCCCGGCGTCAACCAGTCGAGCCAATTCATGGCTGCCGCCACGATCCCCGTGGCATCGAGCAAATAGACCAACTGCTCGTCGAACCCGCTCAATGGGCTGTCCTGCCGATACGCGGTGATGCCGATGTGGAAGCGAGCCGGTTGACAAGTGAGGCTGCCCAAAAGCCGAGCCAGGTCCACGCTCGGATGATCCATGCGAGCGGCACCGAAGTCGATGATCCCCGTGACTTCGCCATCGGTCAGCAAGACATGGTCGCGCCAGACGTCGGCCAGGCAGGGGTGAAGCTCGAATTCGCGGAAGGCCAACGCTGCCAACTCCCGCTCAGCCCGGCGGCGGCAGGCGGGAAGCAACTCGGCGATGGCGTTCAACGTCGGCCCGTAACCGTGAATCTCGTGGCCGGGGATCTCTCGCCCTTGCCCACCATGTACGTTTGGGTTTGGTTCGGGAAAATTGAGGAGATCGGGGAGATCGGCGAGTCGGCGGAGCCGACGCTGCACCGCCACGGATAATCCCCTGGCTGCCCCCCCTCGGCGCCAGACACGATGCAATCGCGCCAAAGCCAGGCAGGCCGCGGAGATCTCCGCATCACTCGCCTCGGCATCGGCGACCGGAGCGCCGGGCATCCATTCGCTCATGTCCCACGCCCATTCGCCGGTCCAGACGAGGGTTCCGCCGCTGCGGGTCCGTCGGATTCGTGGTATGTAATCCAGCCCGCCCGCTCGGCCTTGACGCATCCAATCGTGCATGCGGGTGAGTTGGGTTTCAAGATCGGGTCGTGGCGGCCAAGCCTTCAGACACCAATCCCCATCCGCGGTGATGACGCGCCACAGCCTTGCCCCGCTGAAGCCGCCGGCTTGGGTTAACGGTTGGATCGAGGTGGGCGGATGAGAGTAATGAGACAAAACCGAGCCAATGGAGTCCGCCCGATTCATGTTCTCATCGTCCAGCGACCACCACGCCGGCCTCCGCGACCGCCCGGCTGATCGCCGACACCACGGTCGAAGGATAGATCCCCAACGCCAGCGTGAGGCCGGCGCAAACCGCGACAACGACGGCAGCCGGACGTCTGGCCACCGCGGGCAGCGGCCGGGTGGCATCGCGCAGGTACATCGTGCCAACGAGGCGGAGGTAATAATACGCCGCGGCGGCAGCGTTCAACGCCCCAATCACCGCCAGCACCGTAAACATCCCTCGATAAGCGTCGCCGACTTGATCCTCCGCCGCCAAGGCGCTCAAGAAAAGCAGCAACTTACCGGAGAATCCCGCCGTCAACGGCAGCCCGATCAAGCTGAACAGGAACAGCGTCAAGGCGAGGGCCAACAATGGCCGGGATCGGCCCAAACCGGCCAGATCGTCGATCGTTTGGGCCTCCCGTTGTTCCGATCGCAAGGCGTGCAGAACGGCGAACGCGCCGATGGTCATGGCACCGTAGGCGGCGAGGTAAAAGAAGACGGCATCGATGCCGCGCAGTCCCTCGCCCCGAAGCTGAGTCGCGGCCGTGATGCCGATGAGCATGTACCCCCCGTGAGCCACGCTGGAGTACGCCAGCAGCCGCTTGAGATTGGTTTGCAACAGAGCCAGGACATTCCCGACGGTCATCGTCAGGACGGCGAGAAGCCAGAGGACGAGCGTCGTTTGCGAATCGGCGGCCCACTCCGGATTCACCCAAAAGACGGCCTGTCCCAAGCGCACCAGTGCGGTGAAGCCGGCCAGCTTCGGCACGATCGACAGCATGGCGGCAAGGGGGGTCGGCACGCCTTGGAATACGTCGGGGGCGTAGAAGTGGAAGGGCACGGCCGTGATGCGGAAGCCGATCCCCGCGACCGCCATCACCACCGCCGCGATCACCATCTCGGAACCGCCTTGACCAGCGATCCGCTCCGCCATCCCGGCCAGGTGGATCGTCCCCGTCTCGCCGTAAATGTAGCTGAAGCCAAACAGCAGAAGCGCCGAGGAAAAGACGCTCAGCAGGAAATACTTGATCGCCGCCTCCTGCGGTTGGCTGCCCGAGCGCGGCAGGTACAGCAGGATGTACGTGGGAATACTGACCAACTCGAGTGCGACGAACAGCGTGAGCAGGTCGTTCGCACCGCTCACCAGCGACAAACCCGCCACCAACAGGAGGACGCAGGCGAAGAAATCGGCGGCGCGTTCCTCGGGGATATCGTCCCAAAAGAGCAAGACAAGCAACAGCCCGCTGCCGTAGGCGAGGCAC
>JAOAAM010000019.1 GCA_026418875.1 Gemmataceae bacterium
CCTACCCTTCCCTTAAACCCATGCCCTCCCGGGGAAGACCTGCGCATTGGACGTAATCGTCGCCCTGATTTCGGGCGAGCCGAACTTGCCCTCCGCCTGGACAGGCTGTTGTGGACTAGCGCATCTCCGAACGTATGAACCGCCCAATTGGTCGATTTAACAAAAACGATGTTGGAATTCGCTCCTCGTGACCTGATCTTCTTCGTAACTTGATCCTTTGCCCGCCACGAACTCCTGTACCGATCAAGAACTCCTCCACCAACCAAGATCGTTCTCACTTTCGCTCGTTTTTTCGCGCAACCCTACGATCACGCCTTCGTGTGCTCTTCCGGCCCGGGCGATAGCCACGATTGACACCGGGGCGAGGCTCCTCCGGCTGCGGCACCGCGTGATAATGATCCGCATCGAGGGCCTGATTCGCCCGGCGACGCCTTGCCTCAATCGCCTCCCGCGGCGGTCGTGACGGGATCAAACAATCGCAGCCATCGCCGATCAAGTCCGCTCGTCCCGCCTTCAACAACGCCTCGCGAACCTCAAACCAATTCGCCGGTTTGAAAAACTGCATCAGGGCGCGTTGGAGTTTGCGGTCGCGTAAATTCTTCGCCACTTCGACGGGCTTTTTGGTCATCGGATCCAGGCCCGTGTAGTACATACACGTCGCCACATCGAAGGGAGCCGGGATGAAGTCCTGCACTTGATCAGGGCGATAGCCGTTTCGCTTCAGATACAGGGCCAAGTCAATCATCGCATTCAGATCGGAGCCTGGATGACTGGCGATGAAGTATGGAACAAGAAACTGTTTGGGTTTGCCGGCTTTTTTCGTGGCTCGGCGAAACATATCGGCGAAGGTGTCGAAATTGTCGATGTTCGGTTTTTTCATCAGGGACAAGACCGTGGGATCGGTGTGCTCCGGAGCGACCTTCAGCCGCCCACCGACATGATGGCTTGCCAACTCCTGAACGTACTCAGGAGAGAGTTGTGCAAGATCCATACGGATGCCGCTCGACACCAGGATTCGTCGAATTCCAGGTTCTGATCGGGCACGCCGCAGCAATTCGATCAGCGGTCCGTGATCGGTGCCGAGCAATCGGCAAATCGTGGGATGAACGCACGATAGCCGGCGGCATTTCGCCTCGACCTCCGGCCGAGTGCACCGCATCTGATACATGTTGGCGGTCGGCCCGCCTACATCGCTGACAATCCCCTTGAAGTCCGGGTCCGCGGCGAGTTTGCGAACCTCCCGCAGGATTGATTCCTGCGAGCGCGATTGAATGATGCGCCCCTGGTGCGCCGTGATGGAGCAAAAAGTACACCCCCCGAAGCAGCCGCGCATAATCGTGATCGAGTCTTTGATCATCTCATACGCGGGGATGGGTTCCTGGTAACTCGGATGCGGCCGCCGAGTGTAGGGCAAATCGTAGATACGATCCATTTCGTCTTGCGACAGCGGAAGCGAGGGGGGGTTGCAGACAACCGCTTGTTGGTCGTACAACTGCACGAGAGGCGAGGCATTGTGTGGGTTGGTGTGCAGATGGATCAGCCGGGTAGCCTCGGCGAAGGCGTACCGATCCGCTTTGACTTGCTCGTAGCTTGGCAGCAAGACAGGTTTCGAGGGACTGTCCGCCGCGTCTTGCCATCGACGCAAGAAATCCGCGGTTTCCTTGGCACCCAAGGCATACGCCACGCTCCGGAGGTCGCGTAGGTCCCTCACAGTTTGCCCGGCGGCGAGTCGGCGGGCGATTTCCACGATGGGCGCTTCTCCCATGCCGAAAACGACGAGGTCTGCCTTGCTATCGAGCAAGATGGACCGGCGAACGGTGTCGCTCCAATAGTCGTAGTGAGCCAACCGACGAAGAGAGGCTTCGACACCACCGGCGATGATCGGTACACCGGGAAACGCCTCTCTGGCCCGCTGGCAATACACGAGAGTGGCACGATCCGGTCGCAAGCCGATACGGCCGCCGGGGGAGTAGGCATCGTCATTGCGCACCTTCTTGTTCGCCGTGTAATGGTTGATCATCGAGTCCATATTCCCGGCGCTGACGGCGAAAAAGAGGCGCGGCTTACCGAATTGGCGCCACGGTTCGGCAGAGTGCCAATCGGGTTGGCTGAGCATGGCCACGCGGAAGCCAGCCGCTTCGAGTACCCGGTGCAACACGGCCATGGCGAAACTGGGATGATCGACGTAGGCATCACCGGTGACGAAGACGACATCGACCCAATCCCAACCCCGTTGGCGCATCTCCTCGGCGCTCATCGGAGCCGGAGGCGCGGCATGCTGTTCGTGCCAAAGTTGCAACGCGATCCGTCGATTCATGGGTTGAGCCATGCCAGCATTATAGCCAAATGCTCCGTTGGCTCCGCCGCCCGGCCAAGAGTTCCATCTTGCCGCGCCGGGGCGTCATGGTAAGATTCCGCCGTTGTGGAACATTCGGCCGCAGGAGGGATCATGGCCAAGATGAAGACGATCTGCCCGATCAGCCGCGACGAGTTCAAGTCGCACGCCCCGGTCCTCGAAATCGTGATCGGCGACCGGAAATTCAAGGCCGTTCCGCGCGAATTCTCGACGGGTTCGCTAGGCTGGTATGTCAACGACAAGATGGACGTCGAAATCGCGGGTAAGCCCGTGACGATCCAGCTAGGTCTGAACCTCACGGTGGTCGGCAGCAAGGAATTGCCCGCGGCAACGTCGGCGGCGACCTGATCCTGCCACTGACCGCTCGATGATGACCGGAACGGCCATTAATCCCCGACCGGCGGTGCCGCGACCGGGTTCGGCTGGAGCAGACTGCGTTCCAAAACTTCTTTGGCTCGGTCAAACTCAGGCTGCCAGTGAATTTCGGGTGCCATGTTCACCATGCAATCCCGGAGTTTTTCCAGCGTGTTCCTGGCCATGTGCGGGCATTTGTTACAGGCACAAGTTATCCCGGGCACGGGGTGATAACGGTGCTGCGGGTATCGGCTCTGCATCTGCCACATCATGTTTGCCTCGGTGGCGACCAAGAAGTCGGTCGGTTCGGTGAATTGCCCGATGTAGCGCAACATGTTCTCCGTGCCACCGATAAAATCTGCGTGCTCCCGGATGTTGGCCGGACACTCCGGGTGAGCAATTGTCTTTGCCTGGGGGTACTGCTTTTTCAACTTCAGCAAATCCTGAACGCTGAAGATTTCGTGCACGATGCACGCACCATCCCAGAGAATCATCTTTCGGCCGGTGACTTCTTGTAAGTAAGCTCCTAAGTGCTTATCGGGAACGAAGAGGATTTCGACATCGGGTGGGACACGGCGAATGACCTCCTCAGCATTGCCGCTGGTCACAATCCAATCCGAGAGGGCCTTCGTGGCCGCCGTACTGTTGATGTACGTCACCGTTTGAAAGCGTCGGCCGTTGATTCGCAGCATCTCCTGATAGCGGGCGAGTTTGTCGGCAGGGCAGGACTCGGCCAAGGAGCATCCCGCCTCCAGGTCCGGTAACAAGACCCGCTTGTTGGGATTCAAGATTTTTGCGGTTTCGGCCATGAAATGCACGCCGCAAAAGACGATCACAGGCGAGTCGACCTTCGTGGCAGCTCGAGCCAGTTTCAAGCTATCGCCGGTGACGTCGGCCAATTCTTGAATCTCGCTGTCTTGGTAATAGTGGGCCAGGATCGTGGCTCCGATTTTCCGCTTCAATTCGCGGATTTCTTCAGCCAAGTCGTCGGCAACGGATCGGCGGGAGACAACGGAGGTGCTGGACATGGTTGCAAGTTCCTTGTTTTTTAGGTGGCGGAGGAACAACCCACTCGCATGAATTCTACGTGAAAGCGGGTTGAATGTCGTGGAAAATTACGAAGAACGGCGGGGCCGACCACGTCGTGGTCGCTGGGGGCGGGCATGCAGGGACTGGGCAAAGACCCCGAGCTGGCTCATGCTTTTCCCCAAAAA
>JAOAAM010000039.1 GCA_026418875.1 Gemmataceae bacterium
ATCGGGGCAAGGATGTCCTTCGGGGAGATGGGTCTCTCCGCGACCGTGGCGGCGATACGATCGGACTTGCCGATGATCCCTCCCCGGCAAACGCCGCCTCCCGCGAGAACCACGCTGTAACATTGGGACCAATGATCCCGCCCGCCCCCGTCGCCTGTCGTGATCTTTGGTGTCCGACCGTGTTCGCTCAGGCAAACCACCAAGGTTTCATCAAGTAGGCCACGTTGGTTCAGGTCGCGGATCAGGCCGGCGAATCCTCGATCGAACCCGGGGCAGAGTTCCTCCTTCATCCGGGCGAAATGGTTCCAGTGAGTGTCCCATCCGGAGCCTGCCAAACCGAACTCGTCCC
Organism: Gemmataceae bacterium; assembly: GCA_026418875.1. Taxonomy (GTDB): domain Bacteria; phylum Planctomycetota; class Planctomycetia; order Gemmatales; family Gemmataceae; genus CAKZUU01. The sequence continues at coordinate 350 of JAOAAM010000039.1, forward strand.
AGAAGACGGTGACGAAACGGGAGCCGGCTTCGACGAGGCGTCGGGCAGCCAGGCAGGCCTGACCGAAAAGCGTCATGCCATACGACTCGCGGACGGACCGGGGTTCCCGCTGAATGTCGAGCGCTTGCCGAACCGTCGGCGAACCGATCAGATCGTAAGCCATCTGCCGAAATCGATCGTGCGATGCCGCTGTCTCGGATCGCTGCAAGTCGCGCCGAGAGTCATCGAATTGTTGCAACAAACTTCTTCGACGATTGAGCCGATCCAGCGTCATGGTGCCGTTCAGGTCCGTGGACTCGGCCAGCTCAAATCGACTTTCGGGCGTAATTCCCATGTACGGCTCACCGCCCTCGAATCGCTGGGCTTGCAGTGTCTTAACCCAATTCCTCGTCGCCTCCCCGCGGAACTCGGTCCATTTCGGATGGTAAGCCCCGCCCAGAAAAGCGGCATAGGGGCCGGCCCGAGCAACCTCGCCCACTCGTCGGCTGCTCATCGGCCAAGGCAGGGCGATGTTCGTCGGTGCCCGACGGCGTGCGTCGGCGTGATTCTCGGTCAAAAACTCAACCACTGAGCCGATGAACGGATAGTGTCGCGGATCGCGGGGATTCAGCTCCATCGGCACGTCGATGCTGTCCACGCCAGTCGTGGCGTAGGCCACGCCGTGAATCGGGTAAGGGTGGGTCACCGAGCGAAGCACCGTGGTCAAGTGCATCACCTTCGATGTTTCCGGAAGCAACTCTCCGACTCGGTAGCCGGGGATGCTCGACGGGATCGTTCCGAACTCGCCGCGAATCTCAGGCGGGGCGTCCGGTTTCACGTCGAACGTTTCGAGTTGACTCGGCGATCCGTACAGGAACAGCAAGATGCAAGATTTCGCCTTTCCGAATCCCGGCAATCCCGACGGTCGGCGAGGGGCCGCTTGCAACGACCGCCGACGCCACCAGTCGGGCAAACTCAGCCCCAGGGTCGCCAGGCTGCCGATTTGGAGCATGTCGCGGCGAGTCAGACCATGACAGAGCGTTTTTGGAGAACCGAGGATGCGGAGCATTCTCTCCTCCGCGATGGGTCTGGGAGGGTGGGTGAAAAACGGCGTGCTGGCGTTATCCTACGATGGATCAGGGCGGTTGAGCAAGAAGAATTCAGCACCAAACCGTATCTCGTCCCGCATCGCAGTCACACGGACCGGCTAAGTTCTCTATGTCGAGAGCCAAGCAGCACCACTGAGAAGTTCTGGATGAGTTACCGTTCCCTGCGTGAGTGTGTGGAGGACCTGGAGCGACACGGCCAGTTGCGGCGAATCGCTGCGGAAGTCGACCCGGACCTGGAACTCGCCGAGATCCAGCGACGGGCCTACCGCTGTCAGGCACCCGCATTGCTGTTTGAGCGAGTCCGTGGTTGCTCGTTCCCGGTCGTGTGCAATTTGTTCGGCACCCTGGAGCGGACTCGCTGGCTTTTTCGCGATACCCTGACAGCAGTTCGGCACCTGGTCGAGTTGAAAATCGATCCCGCAGCGTTCTGGCGAAACCCTTGGCGGTATCGAGATGTGCCTCGGACGCTCTGGAATCTTCGCCCCAAGTACGTCCGCAGCGGGCCAATCCAGCAAGGCCGCACCACGATTCGCAAATTGCCACCGATTCGATCTTGGCCAAAGGACGGCGGACCTTTCGTCACCTTGCCGCAGGTATATACCGAGGATCCACGTCGGCCGGGTTGGCGATTCTCCAATCTCGGGATGTATCGGATCCAGCTTTCCGGGAACGATTATCAACTCGACCACGAGATCGGCTTGCACTACCAAATTCACCGCGGGATTGGCGTGCATCACGCGGCGGCGTTGGAGTGTGGGAAGCCCCTGCGAGTCACGATTGCGGTTGGCGGGCCGCCGGCGATGACTGTCGCCGCGGTCATGCCCCTGCCCGAGGGACTGCCGGAATTGGCCTTCGCCGGTGCCCTGGGGGGCCGACGTGTTCGATTGATACAAGAGAGCGACGGGCACACACTTTTCGCCGATGCGGATTTTTGCATCACCGGTACCGTGGATCCCGAACGTTTGCTGCCCGAAGGCCCGTTCGGCGACCACCTCGGCTACTATTCGCTGACTCATCCGTTTCCCGTGCTTCGAGTCGATGGCGTTTACCACCGCGCCGATGCCATCTGGCCGTTCACTGTCGTGGGTCGCCCGCCGCAGGAGGATACCTCCTTCGGCGAACTCATCCATGAGTTGACCGGGCCAGTGATCCCTACGGTGATCGCGGGTTTGAAGGCCGTGCATGCGGTGGATGCGGCCGGAGTTCACCCTTTGCTCTTGGCCATCGGTAGTGAACGCTATGTCCCCTATGCTCAGGAACGGCGGCCGCAAGAACTGCTGACCATCGCGAACGCTGTTCTCGGGCAAGGGCAACTCTCGCTGGCCAAGTACCTCCTCATCGTCGCGGGTGAGGACGACCCGGATCTGAACATTCACGACATCCCGGCATTCCTGCGACATCTGCTCTGCCGAATCGATTGGCGTCGTGACCTGCATTTTCAGACACGCACCACGATCGACACTTTGGACTACAGCGGCACCGGCTTTAACGAAGGGTCGAAAGTGGTCATGGCCGCGAGTGGGAAGCCGCGCCGGGAACTTCCGCAAGAAAACTTTGGCTCGTCGTTGCCCCGGGACTTCGACGAACCGCGGCTTTGTCTGCCTGGGGTGCTGGCGATTCGAGGGCCATCGGCGCGGGGGGCGCGGAACCGATCGGAACTGGAGGCATCGATGCAGCGGTTCGTTCGGTCGTTCACCCCGACCGATCCGATCAACCGATACCCGCTGATCGTGGTGGTGGATGACAGCGACTTCACCGCCCGGGAGTTGAACAATTTTTTGTGGGTGGTGTTCACGCGGTCCGATCCGGCATCGGACATCTACGGCATTGGTGAGTTCATTGACCGCAAGCACTGGGGGTGCGAGGGATCCTTGGTGATCGACGCGCGGATCAAGCCGCATCACGCACCGCCGGTCGAGGAAGATCCCGAAGTAACCCGCCGGGTGAACGAAATGGCGAGGCGAGGCGGCCCGCTGTACGGCATCATCGACTGACGGAAACCGCGGGATGGTCCGCCGGCTCAGCGGATGAGAGCGAAGTGCGGAAATCGACCCTGGAGGAGCCCGCGGACATCGTGTCGGCGGGACCCCTCCCGGAGTGCGATCGATGGCATGCGAAGCTCAGTCTTCGCGTTTGGCCAGCGCCAGGGTTCGGATGCGCTCGGCGAGGAGGGCGATGTCGAAGGGCTTTTTGAAGGCTTCGTTGAAGTGGTGAGCCGTCTTCAACGAGTCGGGATCGGCCTCATCTTCGCTGGCCAGAGCGATCATCAGCGTGTTTTCGTAGGCGGGGTCGCGGCGGAGGTTGGCAGCGATTTGCAGCGCCTCGCTCCGGCCCAACGACAAATCGATGATGATCGTGTCGGGGTGGAAGCTCTGGGCCATGATGCCGGCCTCGAAGCCGGAGTTGGCGATCTGATACTTATAATCTTCACTGTCGGGCAACATTTCTTGCAGCCGATCAATGAAGAGCTTTTCGGCACCGATGATCAGGATTTTGTGCCATTCTTCTTCTTCGAGTTCACCCAAAGGCATGCCGTGCTCTTTGAGGAACTTGATCAGGGAGTCGCGCGGAATCCGACGATCTTGGGAGCCAGGAATGCGGTAGCCTTTCAGACGGCCGGAGTCGAACCATTTGCTTACCGTCCTTGGGG
>JAOAAM010000656.1 GCA_026418875.1 Gemmataceae bacterium
GCACCACCACCGCCAGGATACCGATACCGGCCCCCGCGATGATCAACGTCTGGTTGCCGCCTTTTTTCTCGCTCTTCTTTTCCGCTTTCTTGCCGTCCGGTTTGGTCTTCGCCTTATCTGCCTTGGCAGGCTTGTCTTTGCCTGGAGCGGCCTTCGCCGGGGCCTTGCTCTCGGCGGATTTCGGCTCGCTTCCCGAATCCTCCGGCTCCGTCACCAAGAACCGGTACTTACACTTGGGGCACTCGACCTTTTTCCCCACGAGGCTGGCGTCTTTAATCGGAACCCACGCCTCGCAACTGGGGCATTGTTGCTTGAAAGTTGATGAAGCCATCGAGAGACACTCCGGTGCAGGAGTTGAGCCGAACGTCCAGCCGACGCAGCCCGCTTTAACTCACTATCATACGCGACAATCGGGGGGTAGAGCAAACCGATTTTACCCGACTTTCCCAACGAGCGGATTTCCCCCAAACAAAAGACGTAACGTTCATCACGTTGGATTGTTGGCGAGATTCGAGTCGAGATCCAGTCCCAACTCGGCAGCTGCTGTCCATACTCCCGTGCTCTCGGGCGGGGCCGTTGCCGTCGGTTGGGCGTCCACGGAGTTTTCCGCCGGTTCCCGGCTGGGGGCACTCTTTCGTCGCTCCTCGGTCTGGCTCGAACTCCGAGTTCGCCCCTCCCCCGCCTCGCGCCGACGACGACGCCCCCCTTTCGCCCCTTCCTCCTTGCTCACAGCCGGCTTGTCCTTTAACTCGGCCCCAAAGCGTGTCACGACGTAGGTTCGGCTCCGTTGATCGGTTTCCAACTCCAGCAGGCCCATCCGCTGTGCATCCTCCAGCAGTTCGCTGAAGGTTCGATAACCGTGGTACGACTCGTTGAACGACGGCTTCTTCCGCTTCATCGTGTCCTTGATCATCGACGACCAGAGAACCTCCTTGTTCTCCCGTCGCAGGGCCAACAGCGACTCCAACAGCAACTCGAACGCCTTCCGCTTCGTCTCCGGAATGTTCTGATCGATCAACGGCGTCAAAGCCGGTGCCTTGCCCAGATCCTCGTAGTAGATGAATTCGTCACAGTTGTCCCGAAGCAAGTCCGACGTCGATTCCTGCATGCCCAAGCCAATCACGTGCTTGCCGAGTTCCTTCAGTTTGGAAACCAGTGGGGAAAAATCGCTGTCGCCGGAGACGATCACGAAGGTGTTGATGTGGTCTTTGGAGTACGCCAGGTCGATGGCATCGACAACCAATCGAATGTCCGCAGAGTTCTTCCCGGTTTGGCTGCGGCGGGGGATCTCGATCAACTCGATGGCGGCCTCGTGGAGCGGCCCAGTGTACTGGGGAAAACGGCTCCAATCGCAATACGCCTTTTTGACGACGATCTTCCCTTTCTCGACCAGTCTCTCCAGCACGCGTTCGATGTCGAAGCGATCGCGGCGATTCTGAAACCCCAATGCAAGATTCTCGAAGTCGATGAAGACGGCCAGCGAATTGTCGCCGTTCATGGTTTCCCTTTATTGAGCTTCTCGAGCAGTTGCCGGGCATTCTCTGCGGCTTTCGTATCCGGGTATCGCTCGATCAAATCCTCCAACAACTCTTGTGCCTTCTGTTTATTCGACGTGATGAAAAACTGCGCACCATTCAAACGAGCTGCCGCGTCATCTTCTCGCTGCCGCTTGGAGGGAGGCGGCTTGGCCGCTGCCGATGGGGAATCCTCACTGCTTTTGTTCGCCGAAGAGGACACCACCACGGGGGTCAGGGAGAGCTTGTGAGCCTTCAACATGTTCCGAACTTCACCCACTTCGATGAAGTAGCTGATCGGTCGGACTCCCTCGCCGCCCACCAGAATCCCCTGCGTGACACCGACCAGCTCGCCGCGATTGTTGAGCAAGGGACCGCCGCTATCTCCCTGGTTGGTTGACGAACTCGTCTCGATGACGCGGGCATCGATCTCAAATCCATTCGGATCATTCGGGCCGCTGCCGGTCCGATAACGTTTCCACGCGACGGCTTTCACCCGACCATCGGTGTAATTGAACAAACCAGCACTCAGCCCCGGACTGCCGATCGAATGAACCTGATCCCCCGGCGACGGTGCTGCCGGAGCCAGAGGGATCGCCCGCGCGCCCTTGGGGACTCTCGCCAGCTGGACAATCGCCAAATCCTTGCTCTGCTCTCGAATCAACACTTTGCCGGGGATCGCTCCGTTCGGCGTCTTCAACAGCTTGAGGTAATGATCGCGGTCCTGGATCACGTCGCCCCGCGAGTCAAACGAAGGGAACACAACCAGAACTTCGTCTCCCTCGCGAACGACGTGGTAATTGGTCAAAATGAAACGCTTACTGACATCGATCAGCGTTCCGCTGCCGGCACGAAACCGATTCTCGCTGGCGGGTTGGATCACCCACACCGTGGAACGGACGCAGCGACGGTAGACACTCTCCTCCGCAACCAAGCGATGGGGCGCGGCAAAGTAAATCGTCGAAGCGATCAGCCCGGCGACGATGGAGAGCTGGCGTGCACCCATGTTCGAGTCCCCGGTGCGGCACAATCGATACAAATCCCCACTAAAACTATACACTCGAAGCCAGCAGCATGGAAGCAGCCCGGGGGATCAACACCACGAGGGAACGACACGAATAGGATTTACCGGGGCCATCGGTCGTGACCCAATCCCCGACCTTGGCGCGGAGAGTGTCAACGCCAGACGCTAAACCCGAACCCGACCGAGGGTCCGAAGCGATAAATGGGGAATGGCCGACACACGGGCGGCGGCAGGACGTAGACCGGCTCGTAGACGTGGCGAACGTGAGTGTGGACCGGCCCCGCTGCGGTTCGCTGCATCTCTTGAATAACAAAATCGCTGACGCCTTGCTCGTGCAGCCAGGCGATTTGCGATGGCGTCAGGTGGAAGCGGACGCCGCTTTGGCGAATCTGCGTGCGGATCACGTCGTCACTCACGCCCCGTCGCGCGAGGTCGGCCACATCCTCCAGGGACAGCGGCGAGACGGGCGTGGCAATCGGCGTCGCGGCTGCCGCGGCGGTTTGAAACTGACGTTCCTGCTCGTCGGCAGCGCTTCCCGCGGCAGCTCCCAATGCCGTCCCGGCCAACCCACCGATGGCAGCCCCGCGAACCGGGTCTTTGCGGTCGATCATCGCACCGGCGACGGCTCCCAATCCGCCGCCCGCCAAAGCCCCTCGCTCCGTATGGTTCATGTGGGCGCATCCCGGCAGAAGCGCCAAGAGCGCCAGACCGCTCCGTCTCCAACGCCAAGGTTTCGTCACCGTTCTCACCCTCATCCCACTCGTGCCACTGAAGCTACGGAGCCAACCAAAGCCACCAAAGCCATCGGAACAACCGAAGCCACCGAATCGTCAGAGGCAACGGAAGCTGGCCCCCGATCTCGCCCCTTGGCCGCCTCCCTGTGATCGCATTAACCTGGTCCCCATCGGCGTCGCTCTCGAGCCACAGCGCACGACTCGACCGTTCGACTCATTTCTCGCCGCCGGGCATCGCGGATGTCCGGGGTTTCTCTTGCAAGAACGTTACCGGGATCACCACTGTCTGCCGTTCGGGAGAGCGAACTTGCACTCGCAGGACACTCCAAGGCTGCGGCACTTGCTCTCCACGGCGCTCCACCCTCATCGACAAGCGACGCTGCGGTGAAGACGGAAAACGGATGGAAAGGGACGGATCATCCGAGATGATCCCCTCGACCTCGACCGGCTGTTCCTCTCGGTCGTGCAATATGAGCGTGAAATCGTTCTGGGACGGCGACAAGACAATTTCCGATGGCGAGGCGACCACTCGTTGTCGGTCGGTGCGGGTCAACGTGACGGGGATGCGGATGTCTTGGTAATCGGGGTCTCGGGTGACAATTTGGAGGTAGTCCTCATGCCGTCCTGCGGGGCAATCGGCGGACATCCGCACGTGGAAGGTGCGGACCCATTTCGCATCGACCCGCTGCCAAGAGCCAGCATCGCGAACCGCTAATCTTGGCGAAGAGGTTGTCGCCCAGACGACCTCCATCGGCTGCGACCGACAGTCGAGGAGTTGGACCGTGTGAGCCAAGCCGGGTTTGCCCGAGAGCCTGAGTGAAGTGGGCTGGATGGCGACTTCGCGAACGAGATTGGCCCGAATCTGAAGATCGAGCTTGTGATCCACGTCGGAGCCGGCCAGGCGGTAAAAAACGGTCGTGGTCCAAAGGTTGACGCCCTCGGGTTGGCTGATCGTCGCAACCTGAACCACCAGCTCGACCGATTCGCCGGGCCGGAGGACTTTGCCTGTCAGTTGCGACGTGAGGCAGCCGCAGCTGGGTTGAAGATGGACGATGCGGACCTCGGAGTCGGCACGATTGACCAGGACGAAGCGATGGGAGAGTGGCGGTCCTCCACGGATGTCGCCCCGATCGATGGCTGGACGGTCGCACGCCAGCCCCGGAGAGGTTCCCAACAGGCAAGCGACGATGAGAGAAAACAGACTGCTCATACGGTGGGGCGATAATCGAAGGGGTCGATTTTCGCAAGATGTTCCTCGCGGATTTATGTGCCATCCGAAATGATGAAATTCTCGCCTTGCATGACGGGGACGAGTTGTTATGTTCCCGCTGCTCGCCGGGGAAGTTGCGTCCTGTCGTCCGCGAAAGGGCAAGGAGGCCGAGATGAAGCGCCCGACGACCCAACTTCAGCTTGAATGTCTGGAAGGCCGCGACACACCGAACTCGGCGCTTCCGCGATTTCCGATTTTTGTCTCGTATGTTCCGACTGCCGCGAACCCCCTGCGACCGCCGATCGTGACCGCACCGACACCTCCCTTGGCCGTTCCGGCTCCGAATTCAACGTCGTTGGGCAATTCAGCGACATCGCCCTCCAACGAACCGATTGCCCCGCCCACGCCAACCACCCCGTCCACCCCGTCTACGCCTTCAACTCCAACGACTCCCTCCGGGCCGAATACGCCCAGTCCCAATCCAACCCAAACTCCGCCCAACAACGCGGGGACCACCACCCGCTCGATGCTCTCGGGCACCGTTCAAGGAAACTACACCAGCACCTTGAGGATTGTGGACACCCCTTCCGGGTTCCACTTCAGCGGCACGGCGAACATCGGCGATTTGGGCGTGG
>JAOAAM010000145.1 GCA_026418875.1 Gemmataceae bacterium
CGGAGATGTGTATAAGAGACAGGTACTGGCCATCCGCCGGGGCCGTGAAACGCAACCGCGAATCCTTGCCATAGCCCGGCCCGCCGTCATCGTTCCGATAGGTCAACGTGACCAACGGCATGCCATTCGGCGGGAACTTCGACCCAGGTGGGGGGACCGTGACTTTGTACATCGGAGTGTTAAAGGCGTGGTGGGTCGGTGTGGTCCCGAGATAGCCGACCCGCTGACCGTCGACCGCGTAGAATTGACAATCGTCGTCCGGGTTCCGAGGTAGTGCCCGAATCCGCATCAACTCCTGCCCCACCCAGACATAATCATCAATCGCGAATTCGTTCCACGCCTCCATGCGAATCCCCGGGCTGGTCGAGTCATGGTCGCGGAAGGTGACGAAAGTCCGGGCGACGCTGCGCAACACGGCCTGCTCGACGGGATGGCCATGAGAATCAAGAACCTCAATCATCGAGTCAAGATCGGACCCGAGTCGTCGGGCTTCGACTTCGATGATGACGGCATCGCCCTGCTTGGCGGTAAACGTCCACTCTTGGGATGCGCCCGGCTGATCGATCACGCCCTGTCCACTACCGGGGATCGGGATGGCTTGCCCGAGAGCAACATGGGGGAACGCGCCGACGAGAAGCGACGGAGCTTGAAGCACCTGTCCGAGGGAAGAACTGATCGGCACCGGAATTCGGCTCCCGACCACGGCATCCGGCGGGGCTTGGACAGTCCGTGTTTTCTCGCCATCGAGGAAAACCCCGCGAACCTCGACATTGACGGTCTGCCCTCGGCCGATCCCCAGCGGCGTCACGCTGGTGACGATCGGGATTCGGCCCAAGTGTAGCCGATACCCGTACTCCGCGCCACCACGATATTCCCGGTCCTGCACCGTGACAATGTATTCTCCTGCCGACGGGGCAACGAAGCCCAGTGCTCCGCTGCTGCTGACGGCCAATCGCTGACCATTGGCGTCGATGCAAGTGAGAACGGCCTCCAATTTCGATCCGGAAATCGGCCGAACCTGCACGCCGAGTTCTTGGCCGGCATCGAGTCGCAACCGGTAGTAATCGACTTGTCCCGCCCGCGACAATTCGCCGACGATTGTCGTATCAACAGCGACCTGCGGGGCAGACCGGGGGATCTCAGTCCCCGGTGGCTCCGCCACGGCGGGGAAGCGGTCCACATAAAAGGGTAAAGCGTTCGACTCGCCGCCCGCCGTTTTCACGCGGATCGAAATGAGACCCGGCTCGACGGAAGATGCCGCTTCGAGGTGATACCGCACCTCGGTCGCCGGTTCGGCCCCGGATTGTCCCTTCGTGAATTTGATGTTCGGTGACGAGATGAGTAACTCGACGTCATCACCCAGATGCTCTCCGCGAAGAGCAATCGTCTGACGGCCGCCTCGGACGATGTGATCCGGTTCGATCCGGGCGAGCTTTGGGGGCTTTGGCTTCTCCGGCAGCGGCTGTGCGACCACTTGCCCGCTTTCCCGATCCAGCACGATCAAGGCACCGTCGTAGCGGCCAAGGGCCAAGTTTTTTCCATCGGGCCGGAGGGCAAGCGACAACACGGCCTCTGGCTGCGCGGGATACACCCGCTGCTCGGTCAAGTTGCCGCTGTTCCACGCCTTGACTGTGCGATCCTCACTAAGGGAGAAGAGGGCCGACCCGTCTTGGGTAAACACGAGGTGGATGATCGCCTTCTCATGGGCGAAGGCCGAGCGGGCTAACCTTGGTTCCGCCGCACTGACATCCCACACCCGGATGCTGCGATCCACTCCAGCCGCGGCGAGGTGCTTGCCATCGGGACTCCAGGCGACGGCGTAGACCCAATCGGTCGGATCATTCAGTGAAACCAGGCGATGGCCGGTTGCCGAATCCCAGAGTTTGACGGTGCGATCGGCGGCAACCGTCGCGATTCGCCGCCCGTCCGGGCTCCAAGCGATGGCGTAAACGGCGTCGCTGTGGTCTTTCAATGGCCGGACCAGCGAGCCATCGGCGACGGACCATAACTTGCCGAACCGATCATACGAACACGAGGCCAGCGTGTTGCCATCGGGGCTGAAGGCCAGAGCGTGGATCAAATCGTCGTGGGCGAGGATGGGGCCGAGTCGGGGGCTGACTTGGCCATCATCGCCGACGGCGTGGATGTGAATCGAGCCGGATTTGCCCGGTTGTCCAGAAGCGACGGCCAGGAGCCTCCCGTCCGGCGACCAGGCAAGGGCCGTGACGCGGAGGGCGAGCAGGACTTCCCTCGTGGAACCCTCGCGGTGGATCAGCGTGACCTTGCGACCATGACCCGCGGCCAGCCACTGTCCGTCGGGACGATACGCCGTCGCGGCGACAGGCGGGGGGGAGGCCGGTGAGGCGTGAAACCCGATCAGGCCGATGAGCACGCTACCAAAAATGGATCGAGTCACCACGGCGGAATGCTCCAGTTCTCGTAACGACGCCGGATCAATGGTTGAAGAGGAATTCCCGACTGGTCAGCACCGCCCAAAAAACGTCTTCCAGAGCCTCACGTCGGGCGGCGGTCTCTGTGCCGGCTTCGCTAAGGATCGCCAGGAATCGGCGTTTTTCCTCCTCCGTCGGCTCGCGGCATAACGACCACTCGAATACCCGGCGAATCGCCTCCTCGTCCGGGATATTTTCCCGAAGCCACGCCGAAACCCTCGATTGCGGGTCACGCAGTTTGTCGTTGAGTGTCTGGCCGTTGTTCAAGTGAAGGGCCTGACAGACGGTGGCCTCTTGCTGCCGTTCGCAGGAGCAGACCGCCAATCGCTCCGGCCGACCGAACGCATTCAGGAATGTGGATGCTACCTGCGTGTCCGGAAGTTGCAGGGCACGCAAGCCGCGAGGATAGTTGGCCGTGGGGGCTGTCCCACCCTCGACCCCGGTGTATACTTGGTCGAACGGCGTGGGAACCCCGGTGACCGCCGAATAGGCGTCGAGGATCACCTCGGCTGTCAGGCGACGCACAAGATAGCGTGAGTAAAATCGGTCGTCTGACTCATTTCCGGGTTGCGGCACCGAGGATCGTTGGTAAGCGGCCGAGTTCATGATGGTCCGCATCAGGTGCTTCAAGTCGCGGCGGTGATCGACGAAGTCTTTCACCAAGGCATCGAAAAGTTCGCGATTGCTGGGTGGATTGGTTTCCCGCAGATCGTCCTCGGCCTCCACTAGTCCGCGGCCCATGAAGTTTCGCCAGACTCGATTCACGATCGACCGCCAGGTCAGCGGATTGCGGGGATCGGTCAGCCATTTCGCCAGCGCCGCCCGACGGTCGCCCTCCGAGTGTCCGTCCGCGAGCTTGAAATGGTCGGCAAGTTCCGGGATCCCGCTGAGGGCGCCCGGTCCGACGACCGACATGGGCTGGGTGACATCGCCGCGTTTCAGGACGGCGACGGGTCTCGGCCTGCCGCCGCTGCTCCCGGTTCCGACGAAGTTCCCGCTGCCGGTGTGGAC
>JAOAAM010000193.1 GCA_026418875.1 Gemmataceae bacterium
CTCGCGCCTTCTTCTGGTAACGCTCGGTGTGTTCGTTCGGGATGCGGACGGCGAGGCGATCACGAAGTTCCTCAACCGTTTCGTAAATCGGCGCGGCGTGGGCGAACTCCGGGAAAACGACCAGCTTGACGTCGCCGAACGGCCGATAGCCAACCACCGCTCGATCGACCATTGCCAGCATGGCCGACACTCGATCGGCAATTCCCCCGCGGTCTTTGGGATTGGCGAAATCGGTTTGGCAGCAAGCGGCCCAGTAGCGTAACATGCATCACCCTCAAGCCGACGGCCGGTTGATGTTCCTACGGCTCGACATTGCTATTCGTTCGGGCCCCACACCGCCGAGCGATGAACCACGCCCTCCGTAGCTTCGTGCATGCGTGCGATGCTCTCTGCCGCTGCCGCGACTTCTCCCGACGACGTGCAAATGCGGATTCGCAAAGTCGCCTCCCAATGTCCTCCCGGGGGCAAGACGACGACTCGGCCCTGACGCCGTTCGTGGCCCTTGAAGTACGGGAAATTCGTGGCAGGTTCCAAGCCCGTGACGTAACCGTCCTCGCGCGCCCCTGTGTTCTTCCACAACGTAAAGCAAGGCAACTCCCGGAGGTTCCATGAAACAACCAACCCGAGCTGACGGGCCGCGTTGGTCAAAAGAACCTGTGTGCTGCCGTTCTCGCCGGCAGGCAGAAAATCGAACACCTCCTCGGCGAATCCGGGAGTGGGCGGCCCGTATTCGCTCCAACGGTCGACAGCCCGGGCCGCATGCGGCGTGTGCGGAGCCATCTCGCGGAACGGCACGAACACGCGGCTGCCGCCCTCCAATAACGGCGAACCGCAATTCAGGTGATACAGCAACTGCATCTCCGCCGCTTGTGCGGATAAGTTCTCCACTCGATCGTGAATGACGAATTCTCGACTGTCGATCCGGGTGGTGATGGTGGCGGTCAGCCGCAGACGTCCAAGAAACAGGCCGCCCTCCTCGACGACCCCTCGGACAAAAATCGATCCATCCTCCGGGTTGGCCCCCAAGTGCAGTTCTTCAGCCGGCGAATTGGCAATGCGACCGTGCAGCGTCAACGGCGTGCCACGGTCATTCCCGGGCGGGCCGTTCGAGACCAGCCCGCAGCGGCATAACCATTCGTCGAATCCCGTCAGCCAACCCAAGCCATTCCGATCCGACAGATGCACGAATTGGGGGTGGACTGGACCGGCAATTGGAGCCTGCCAGCCGAGCGGCACGCCATCACAGTTGCCCTTCCAGATTCCCATGCCGCGAGTTGGCAAAACTTGTAAGGACATCGGGCCATTGTTCAATTCGACGACCTGCACTCCTTCACGCCGCCCGCCATGCCACGTACTCAGCCGAATGGCCCAGTCCTCGCCGGGAAGTTCCGGGACATCGTTCGGCCCAATGTCCAACGCCTCGCGCCATGGCGACGTGGGATCTCCGGTCATCCGCCAGATTCGTGCGGCCATACTTTGACTCCCAACCGATTTGGTGTCGCCATTTTATGGCACGAAAGCCGCGATTTCGACGCGGCTATTTCGACAAAGTCAGGACGACCGGATCCATTCCGGCGCGAACGAGAAGGTGTCGGCTGGCGGTGAAAGGCGAGCCGAAGCGGAGTCGCGTCACACGCCCTGTGTTTGGATCGCGTTCGTAGGAGAGGATCTCGCTGTTGGGATGCCAGACTCGGATGCGGTACTCGCCGGGGGGGACGAGTTCGATGGTGAATTCGCCACGGTCGTTGGTGGTCGTGCCATAGGGATTCGGCGTGACCCAGAGGTAAGCGCGATGCCAGGGTCGATACGCCGCGCTGAAAATTTCCACCACGCCACGCTCCGTGAACCGGTGTCGCCGTGAGACTCCGACCCGTGGCAAAGGCATCCCGAAGAACTCGGAACCCCGCAGGCTCAACACGTGCGAGCCATGATCCTCGGCGACGAAATCGACCAGATCGCCCTCACGTACGAATCCGACTCGGGTTTGCCGATGATAAGGCCCTTGGGCCACTCGAATTCCCGCGTCGCTCACCAGAACACGAACCGGCGGGTGCGACCACGGGCCAGCCTCGCTGGCGTCGACGTCCTCCAGGATCACCACCGCTCCCTCGACACGTCCCGAGTCGCCGTGCAAACGGAGTTGATTCGGGTTCTCGAAAATGCGCAGCTCCTCCTTCGAGTCGACACGCAGCCAACCCTCGATGGGGGGGGCCTTGGGGCAGGGACCGATCCAAACGACGAACCCATGCACGCGGACGGCGGTCTGCGGATTGAAACGCAGGGGCGTCGAGGGGGTCGGATGCCATTGCGCGGGGTCGGTCGGTCGAGTCGCCGGCGGAGCGGGGCCGCAGCCACCAAGGCAACTCAGCAGGATCAAACTCAGGCTGCCAATCCGCATGAGTCCCTCGAAGGTATCCGCGACGCTCGAGGCGTTGGTCACCCGGCTACCCAGACAATTCCCGTCGTATGGGCCAAACGGCCGTGGGAATCCGCCAAGGTCACCCGAGTCGAGAATCGGCCGGAAGAAAGATAACGGTGCTGCCCGACGATGCGAACGCCCCCCCGAATACTGGGCATCAATTGTCCTCTGGAGCTGGATCCGTCGCCCCACTCGATGACGCTGGTCCAATCGCGGGCCCAACGAGGGAAGGCCGAATCCAACTCTGCCAAGGCCAGGCGAGTGTCTCGTCCCGCACAGGCAACCGCCTCCAACCCACGCAGCTTGACGGGGTCGCCCGAGAGGCGAGCGATTGGTTCTGCCACCTGCAACCAAGCGGACTTCGTCGACGCTTGACTGACGCCGTCGCTCAACGTCACCCCTGTCTCTTATACACATCTCCG
>JAOAAM010000217.1 GCA_026418875.1 Gemmataceae bacterium
GTCCCCGACGCAGACGAAAGCGTGTCGATCAGCCGACGTTCGCCAGTCTCGGCATCCTCAACCCACCACAACCCCGGGGGCAGTGGTCTCGTTTCGGCAGGGTCGAGGATCCGCACGAGGGTCAGGTCGTGTCGGCGTGCCGCCCTCCGAAGCGGCTTTTCAATCCGAGACTGGTCGCCCACCAGAAAGTCGCTGAACAGGAAGACGATCGCCCGCCGTTTCTGAATCCTGTTGAGAAAATCGAGAGCCCCAGCCACATCTGTGCCTGAACCGCGTGGCTCGGCAAAGCAGAGCTGGCGGAGGATTTTCAAGGTATGCGGTAGTCCTTTCGACGGCGGGAAGAAAGTCTCCACCCGGTCGGTGAACACGATCAAGCCCACGCGGTCTTGATTCAACAGGGCGGATAAACTCAAGAGCGTCGCCACCTCTGCGGCCACGGCTCGTTTCGAGAGCGGGCGAGTGCCGAAAGACAGACTTCGGCTGAGATCGACCAGCAACCAGAGCGTCTGCTCGCGTTCTTCGATGTAGCGCTTGACGAACGGTGTGCCCATCCGAGCCGTGACATTCCAGTCAATCAAGCGAATCTCATCGCCGGGCTGATATTCCCGCACTTCCTCGAATCTCAACCCCACCCCTTTGAACACGGAGTGGTACGCCCCGGCAAATAGCTCTTGCACCCAGCGGCGGGACCGGAGGTGAAGTCGGTGGATTTGGCGGATCCAGTGGCGTGGCAGGGTCATGTTAGACTAGGGATTCTCCCCGCGATCCGATTGGGCAAAGGCGACGACGGCTGCCACGGCACGTTGCCAGTATTGGCGCCGCCGCTGGCGTTCCGCATCGGTCCACCGCGGTTCGAACCGCTGACCGGGTCGAAAAAGGCTCCGCAGAGTGGCTTGGTCACGCCAGACGCCGAGTTGCAGCCCGGCCAGCCACGCAGCGCCTTGGGACGTCGCTTCGGCTTGGGCGGCGGCGACCACCGGCAATCCCACGATGTCCGCTTGCCTTTGCAGGAACCAGGCATTTCGAGCCATGCCCCCGTCCGCACGAAGTTCTTTGATCCGCCCCGCATCGGCTTCGGCCGCCTCCAGCAGGTCGGCGACCTGAAATGCGACTCCTTCCAGCGTCGCGCGAGCCAAATCGGCGGAGGTGGTATTCCGCGTCAATCCGAAAATCGCGCCACGGGCTTCGGGAACCCAATGCGGTGCCCCCAACCCCACGAAGCCGGGAACGAAGATGACCGGCAACGCATCGTCCGAGGTCTGGGCGAGGGTCTCACTCTGCGCCGAGTCGGTGAAGAGTCGCAACCCATCACGGAGCCATTGCACGGCTGCTCCGGCAACAAAGACGCTGCCTTCCAAAGCATACTCCGGCGTTGGCGTCGTTTGCACGGCCAACGTCGTGAGGAGGCGATGCCGGGATCGCACCGCAACTTTCCCTGTGTGCAGCAGAAAGAATGCCCCCGTGCCGTAGGTACACTTCGACTCGCCGGCGTCGAAGGCACACTGGCCAAACAGGGCTGACTGCTGATCGCCCGCGGCTCCCGCGATCGGCAAGCCATCGAAGGGCTGCCCGGGTGCAACGATTTGGCCAAAGTCGGCCATGCTGGGCCGAACCTCCGGAAGGACCTCGCGGGGGACATCAAAATAGCGAAGTAACTCCTCGTCCCAACTCAACGTGTGAATGTTGAACAACAACGTGCGCGAGGCGTTCGTGACATCGGTCAGATGGCTTCGCCCCCCTGTCAACCGGAACATCAGATAGCTATCAATCGTGCCGCAGGCCCAGCGGCCGCTCGCGGCTGCCGACCGCCCGTCCGGCAGGTGGTCGATCAGCCAGCGGAGTTTGCTCGCGGAGAAGTATGGGTCCAAGATTAGCCCCGTTTTCTCGTGCAGCCACGGATTATCAGCCTGACGCTGGCGACAGAACTCGGCCGTCCGCCGATCCTGCCAGACCACGGCCGGGGCGACGGGTCGGCCCGTGGCTCGTTCCCAAACCAAAATGGTTTCCCTTTGATTCGTGATCCCCACCCCGACAACGTTCCGTCGTCCCACTCGCTCCGTGACCTGCGCCAACAACTCGGTCGTGCTGGTCCAGATTTCTTCGGCGTCGTGCTCAACCCAGCCCGCTTGGGGATAGTGCTGGGTCAGTTCGGAGGCAGAAGAAGCCAGAACCGCCCCGTCCGAGTCCAACGCGACAACGCGGGTGCTGGTCGTGCCTTGATCAATCGCAAGTAGTACGGCAGTCATGATCGGTGCCTTCCGAAGTCTGTCGGCGCGGCGATGCTTCTTGACTTATACTCCGGGTAGGGGAAATCGTCTTCGGGGACTACGCGATGCGGAAAGTCTGTCCGCAATGCCGGATGGCCGCGCCCGGCCAATTGCTCTGCCCGACGTGTGGCGTGCCCATCGTCGAAGTCGCCGCCCAGACGACCGTGCTGCCCGGACTAGCGATTCCGGCGAGGGAGACCACTGTTCGAGGTCCGACCATCGCCGAGCGGCTGATTTCGGCGATTCTCGCAGCCACAGGCGGCTTTTTCAGCTCCCAGCTGCTCCTCGATGCCTGGGCACACTGGCAAGCGGGGGTCTCCGTCCATCAGTTGCCGTGGGGTCCGCCGGCGTTAGCCATCACGATGCTGTTTGCCGCATTTATCGGCGGGTTGTTGATCGGCGCAGGAAGTTTCCGCAGCATCGCCTCGGGGGCCATTGTCGGCTTGGCCATGATGATCCCCGTCACCGCGTGCGACATCGTGAGATGGGGCCCATCGGCCGTGCCTCGACTCGCCATCGCTTGGCTCATCGTCCCCCTGATCGCCGCCCTAGGCGGCCGTCATGGCCGGTTTCTCTTTCCCCCATGGACAGACGTCAGCGAGACGGTTGGCCGAGCCCCCATCGAACCAGTCAAAAACAAGCGGCGTGAGCGATCGGAACCCGTGAAAATCGCCTGGTTGCGAATCGTCGGGGGGGCCGCTTTGGCCGTCGGTTGCACCGTCTGGGCCGGACGGATCCGTGAATACATCCTGGGCACCAGCGGCGGTCTGTTCACAGTGGACAGCCGCCTCCAGATCCACTTCGTCACTTGGGTGATCGCGTCGCTGGCCGTCCTCGTCGGCGGCATTTTCGCAGGCGCGTCGACACGCGCCGGACTGCGGCACGGCCTGCTGGTGGGCATCGTGACTTGCGTGGCGATTTTCGTCATCTACAGCTTCGTGGTCCGCGAGGCTCTCCCTGCCGAAAGGTTCTTTGCTGCCATTGTCGGTCTCGCGGAAGAGGACGCGAACAGCCCATCCCGCGTCGCCCTGTTCCTGCTCACGAACTCCCTCGTGCTGAGCATTTTGGGCGGCTGGATCGGCTCGATGCTGTTACCCCCCACGGTGCAACGTTCCCGTCTCGATCGCGCTGCCGTTTGACGGCCGCGAGGCGAAGCAGGTTGCGTCAAACTCGAGTCGGCTTGGGTCGCTGGTGCGCCGACCGCCGGTCGCGTGCGGGGTACAATGGCGGCAGGGATCTCGAGTGAGCCAATCATGCCGCTGCCGGTGCGAACGCTACCCGTCGTGCAAAATTGGGATTGCCATAATTGCGGCTCTTGTTGCCGGGAATACCTCGTCCACGTGACGGACGAGGAGAAGAAACGGATTGAAGAGCAAGGCTGGTCGAAAGAGCCGGAATTCGCGGGCAAATCGCTCTTCCGCCGAGTCAAGGGCCGTTGGGCCTTGAACGATCAAGAGGGGGGGTGCATCTTCTTGGATGAGCGGGGTTGGTGCCGCATCCATTCGCGTTTCGGCCCGGAGGGAAAGCCCCTGGCGTGCCGGGTCTACCCATTTCTTCTGGTGCCGGCCGGAAATCACTGGAAGATCGGACTTCGATTCGCCTGTCCGTCGGTAACCGGTGACATCGGTCGGCCGATCCGCGACCACCTCGCCGATGTTCGTCATTACGCCGACTTACTGCTGCGGCAGACGCCCGAAGCTGAGCACAGCGAACCGCCCCCCCTGCAAGGTCGACAACGGGTCGCTTGGGACGACTTGCAACGATTCGTGGATGCTCTGGGTCGCATCATTGCCCGAGGAGACGATCGTATCGAGCGCCGCCTGCGAAAATGTCTCGCCTTGGCCACGCTCTGCCGGGAGGCACGATTCGACACGGTTCGGGGCAAACGCTTGGAGGAATTCCTGGCCATCCTCGATGGGGCCTTGGACGGCGAGGTCGCGGAACGACCCGAGGACGTCCCCGCCCCCAGTTGGATTGGCCGCTTGCTGTTTCGGCAGTGGCTCGCGTTGTACATCCGCAAAGATACGGGGCAAAATGCGGGAATCGCCCGTCGCGGCCGACTGGCCCTTCTCGCCGCCGCCGTGCGTTTCGTCCGTGGCCGGGGCCAAGTCCCTGCCGTGCATGGATGGCTCCCCAACGTCACGTTTGAGCAACTGGAGCAAATTCCTCCCCCGTGGCCAAGCTCTTGCGAGCAGTTGTTGGAGCGTTATTACCTCACCAAGTTGTACTCGATGCAGTTCGCCGGTCCGACCAATTTCTGGCTCGGTTTTTGGGATGGGCTGGAATCTTTGGCACTCACGTTCCCGGCCATCGCCTGGCTGTCGCGAGCTTTCTCCGACCGCGCTGCCCACGAGGCCGTCTCACTGGCATTGCGAATCGTGGACGACAGCTTCGGCTATCACCCGCTGCTGGGCACCGCAAGACAGAGATTGTCGCTACGGATCCTATCATTCCGCGGCGAAATCCCGCGTTTAATCGCGTGGTACGGTCGGACTGCGGCCGGAACGCGGTGATTTGCTGCCGCTAACACTTGCGTAAGACGCCGACAAGCGTGCCCAAGATGCGGATGGCCCGGTCGGGAGAGACGACGATCGGCGGCATATCCGAGTTGGCCGGTTCGAGGACGATTTTGTCTCGGCGGCGATAAAACCGCTTCAATGTGACTTCCCCATCAATCATCGCCACCACGCGCTCGCCATTTGCTGCTGTCTCTTGCCGTCGGATGACAACATAGTCGCCATCTTGGATGTGATCCTCGATCATCGAATTTCCGCGAACACGGAGGGCGAAGTGGTCGGGGCCGCAAAACTGACTGAAATCGACGAACTCGCCATTCTGCGGTTCGGCGGCGATGGTGGGGCCGGCAGCGACATGCCCCAACAGGGGCAGCATCAGTCCCATCGGTCGGTGATTCACCAATTGGATGGCACGGGCGAGCGGCTCCTCCGGGCGACGGATCATGCCCTTTTTGATCAAGGCTTTGATGTGGCAGGTCACGCCATTGGGCGATTTGATCCCGAAATGCTGGCCGATCTCGCGGATCGAAGGGCCATAGCCCCGATTCTCGATCCGCTCCCGGATGTACTCGTAGATCGCCCGCTGCTTCTCGGTAAGCTGGCTTGGCTCACGCATGGCGGCTGCTCGTTGAGAAACCGGAAAGCTCGAAGAAACGACGCCCCCTTCGGCCGACGGCACTGAACTGGTGTATATTCTACACCTGTACATTAACTTCCGAGATTTCTGGCAGATTGTCAAGGGATTTGTTAACTTGCCCAGAGGAAAGACAACCGCTGCCCGAAGCCGAACCTGCCAGGAACTTGCCGTGACCTCGGACACGGACCTCTCGTTTCCCGTCGTTTTGAACTCGCTGTTGGAGCGACGGTCGCTCTCGGCGGGGGAGATGTCCGCCAGTTTCGAGGCGATTTTGACAGGGAAGTGGAGCGAGCCGGAGTCGGCTGCGTTCCTGGTTGCGATGCGAATGAAAGGGGAGACGGCAGAGGAATTGGCGGCCGCTGCCCGAGTTTTACGGGGGCGCATGGTGCGTCTGGAACCAACGGCGGCCGGAAGCTTGGACACCTGCGGCACCGGGGGTGACGACCACTCGACATTCAATGTCAGCACGGCCGTCGCGTTGGTGGTGGCGGCCGTTGGCGTGCCCGTGGTGAAGCATGGTAATCGGGCCGTCTCCAGCCGAAGCGGCTCCGCCGACGTTCTTTCCGAACTCGGCGTTCCCATTGAGGCTGGACGCGATTGGGCCTGCCGCTGCCTGCACTCCGTCGGGTTAGCTTTCTGCTTCGCCCCGCAGTTCCACCCCGCATTAAAATCGCTCGCCCCGCTGCGACGACGCCTGGGCGTGCGGACGATGATGAATCTCCTCGGTCCGCTCGCCAACCCCGCCGAGGCTCCGTTCCAACTCCTCGGAGTTGGTCGGCTCACATTGTTGGAACCCGTCGCGGGCGCCTTGGCCGCTTTGGGAACCCATGGGGCATTCGTCGTATGCTCAGAGGAGGGATTGGACGAGGTCAGTCTCTCGGCACCGACGCATTTTCGGAGGATCGATGGAGACGGCAGCGTTGTTTCGGGGACTTGGACGGCGCAGGATTTTGGATTGCCTCCGTGTCGTTTGAGCGATCTTCACGCTGCGGATGCCAAGGCCAGTGCCGAGATGATTCGGCGAATCCTGGCCGGTGAGCCGGGACCTCCCCGTGATGTGGTCCTCGCCAACGCAGCGGCGGCGGTGTTGGCAGCGCGACGGGTGAGCCATCTGCCCGAGGGGGTTCGCCAAGCAGCGCAGGCCATTGACTCGGGACGGGCCGAAGCGATTCTGGATTCGCTGCGGCGCGTGCCGACCGGCGGAATGACCGCCGGATCCTCAACGAGTCAGTGACCCACCAAAGAACCAGAGTCAGGATGCGACGATGCAGCAAAAAGTGGTTCTGATCATCGACCCGGGAATCGACACCGCCTTCGCGACCACGCTCGCCTTGTTCGATCGGCGTTTGCAAGTATTGGCATTAGCACCGACGGCAGGGAACGTATCGGCGAATCAAGCAACGGTGAACACCCACACGTTGGTGGCCCAATTGGACCCGCCCCGTTGGCCGCGTTTGGGTGCCGCACTCCCCATCCAATACGAAGTCGATGGCCGCGCCTTGCATGGCCCCGATGGCTTGGGAAACGCCCGCTTTCCCGAGGTCAGACTGCATGCTCCATTGCCCAGTGACCGGCTGATCGTCGAGATGGTGCAGGAATACCCCGACGAAATCACGATCGTCTGTATGGGCCCCCTCACCACTCTTCCTGTCTCTT
>JAOAAM010000223.1 GCA_026418875.1 Gemmataceae bacterium
AGATGTGTATAAGAGACAGATCAGACGGCGTATTTGAAGCGTCATTACACCGCGGAATTCATGGCGGCCTTGCTCTCCAGCGAGATCGACGACGCCAACAAGCGGGACATCCTGGTCGAGCACATCGCCGATGCGCGGGCCTTGGGAGTGGAGGTTCTCCCGCCGGACATCAACATGGGCGAACCGGATTTTACGGTGCGTGGCGGGAAGATCGTGTTTGGGCTGACGGCGATCAAGGGTCTGGGCCGGGGGGCAGCGGAGGCGTTTTGCCGGGCACGAGCCGAGGGGGGGCCATTCCGCGACTTGTTCGACTTCTGCGAGCGGGTCGATGCGCGGAGTGTCCCGAGGGCGGCGGTTGAGCGGCTGATCAAGGCAGGGGCATTCGATGCCTTCGGGCATCGTGCCGCCTTGATGGCAGTGCTTCCTCGGGCCGTCCAAGCAGCCGAGGGGCGTCTGGCCGATCGCCGCCGGGGCCAACGCAACTTCTTCGACGAATGGGGGGCGAGCGAACCGTCCGTGGCAGTCGCCGAGCCGCTACCCGATGTCCCCAAGTGGAGCGAGACCGAACGGCTTCGTTACGAGAAGGAAGCCCTTGATTTCTACATGAGCAGCCATCCCCTGGCGCATTATGATGCCGAGTTGAAACGCTTCATTTCGCATTCCATCGAGCAGGGGCGGCGATTGGACGACGGTATCGAGGTCCGCATCGGGGGCATCATGTCGCAGGTGCGATTCTTCTCCTCCAAGAAATCGGGAAAGCGTTATGCCCGATGCAAGATTGAAGACCTGACCGGCTCGGCGGAATGTGTGATGTGGCCGGATCATTTTGAACGCTTTGCCGAGTTGTTCACCGACGATCGAGTCGTCATCGCCGTGGCCAAAATCGAGAGGATGAACCGCGAGGAGCCGATCTTCGTCCTCACCAAGTTATTGACGATTGAAACCGCCCAGAGAGAGTTGACCACGGCCATGCTGATTCGCCTGAGCCTGGCTCGACATGGCCCCAAGGAGATCGACGGGCTGGCGCGGGTGCTCCGACGAGCGCCAGGGACGTGCCGGGTTGAGATCATCGTCTCGGATGACCAAGGTCGCAAGGCTCGCCTGAAGGTTGGGGAGGCGTTTCAGGTGAATCCGAATCAACTCGCGCTGGATGAGCTGGAGATGCTGCTGGGTTCCGGGGCGGTGGTGTTCGTCGGACGGTAGCCCAGGGCTTTGGCCAGCCGCCGGAAGCGGTGCCCCAATCCCAGCCAGATCAACATGCTGAGCGAACGCATGGCCTCGTACCAGTTTACTTTGGATCGCCCGGCACGGCGATTCTCGAAGATGATCGGAGTTTCGCCAAGCTGACAGCCGGCCTCGTAACACCGCCACAGTAATTCCTGCTGGAACGAATAGCCGCGTGAGCGCAACCGCTCGAGTGGGACATCGCGCAATTTGGCGACGCGGAAGCAACGGAAGGCCCCGCTCGCATCGCGGACCGGCAAGCGGAAGAGCAAGCGGACGAGGCGGTTGACGCTCCGACTCAGCGTGAGCCGAAGCCAGGGCCAATTCTGGGTGCCCCCGCCCGGGACGTAGCGCGAACCAATCATGATGTCTTTGCCCCGAGCCATGCCGCGAAGCAGGTCGGGGATGTAACGCGGGGGATGGCTGAAGTCGGCATCGAGATTCAGAAGAAAATCGTAACCTTCGTCCAGGGCGAAGCGGATCCCGGCAAGGGTGGCGGTGCCCAGACCAAGTTTGCCCGGCCGGTGCAGGACGCGAATCCGGGGATCGATGGCGGCTAACTCGTCGGCGAGTTGGCCTGTACCATCCGGCGAGTTGTCGTCGATGACCAGGATGTCGGCCCAAGGCGCTTGTTGATGGATGGCCTGGATCAGCGAGGCGAGGT
This sequence comes from Gemmataceae bacterium, assembly GCA_026418875.1. Lineage (GTDB taxonomy): Bacteria > Planctomycetota > Planctomycetia > Gemmatales > Gemmataceae > CAKZUU01. Next base: position 1,889 of record JAOAAM010000223.1, read on the forward strand.
TGGGCCTCTCATTGTAGGTGGCGAGGGTGACGAGGAGCCGCCCGGGGGGTGCCGATGTCCCGCAGGGTTCAGCCAGGGCACCGACGCCGGACGAACTTTCTTGCATCTCAACCGACTCCCGTCATATGTTTTACAGCGGAGCGATCACGATCTGCCGTCCATTGTATGACGTGGCTTCGCGCCGCTTATTCCCGACGACCGCAGGGGAGCAGCACACCTCATGGCCGACATTCAAATCACCTGTCCCGAGTGTGGCAACAAACGGGCCGTCCCGGAACAACTCATGGGGAAGAAAATCAAGTGCAAGAAATGCCAGTCGATTTTCACGGTGAAAGCCGCCTCGGCGAAGTCGGCGGCCGCCGCGAATCGCGATGTGATCCCGCTGAAAAAAGAAGAGGAGGACGACCGCAGCCCCTATGCCCTGCGTGAAGAGAACCTGGCGACACGCTGCCCGTTTTGCGCGCTGCCTATGGATCCCCCGGACGCGAAGATCTGCCTCAATTGCGGCTACGACATGCTCAAGCGCCGACGGGTCGATCGCAAGGTGGTCTATGAGCGCACCTTTGGCGATTACCTGCTGTGGCATCTGCCGACCATGGGGCTGACACTGCTCATCCTGGTGGTTATCGGCGTGACGATCTTTCTCTGTGTGCAAGTGTATCCCGACCAGTTCGACGACGCGGTGTTGCCCGCCGGTTGCTTTCAAGTTTGGACCGTCATCATCATGTTGTTCATTGTGTATGTCAGCGGCCGGTTCGTGGTGAAACGCTTGTTCCGCGAGTTCCACCCACCGGAGAAGGAGAAGCGCGGCGAAGATCTCGAGGAAGAGTGAAACACGGCCGACTCGCTTGACCGATCGAGGGGTATCGCCGAGGTTTGTCGGAGCGCCAGAGGCATCGCGTGGATTCGAGCCACGGAGGAGTCAGGACGAATGCTGGCTCAGCTCAAGACCTTCGCGCTGGTGGGAATCGACGGCGTCCCCGTCGATGTCGAGGTGGACACCGCCGGCGGCCTGCCGAAAACCGTCCTCGTGGGCTTGCCGGAGATGGCTGTCCGCGAGAGCATCCATCGCATCGAACGCGCCCTGGTCAACCTTGGCTATGACCGCCCGACGGGTCGGACGATCATCAATCTCGCCCCGGCCGACCTGCGAAAGGATGCGAGCGCCTTCGACCTCCCGATCGCGGTTGGCATGCTGCTGGCGACGCGGCAACTGTTGCCCGAGCAGGCCGCACCGTATGCCATCGTGGGAGAGTTGGCTCTGGATGGCAGTGTTCGGTCCATCCGCGGGGCGTTGTCCATCGCCATGGCTTGCCGCGATGCGGGTATTCGACGGCTAATCCTCCCCGCCGTCAACGCCGGCGAGGCAGCCGTCGTCACCGAAATCGAAGTGTTCGGCGTCCACAGCTTGGCCGAGGCCGTCGGCCTGATCTCTGGTCGCCTGGAAATCGAGCCGTTTCGCACGCTGGTGGAGGAATTGCAATCACGGCTGAATCGATACACCGAAGATTTCTCCGATGTTCGCGGGCAGGAGTTCGCCAAGCGGGCTTTGGTCGTCGCCGCCAGTGGCGGGCACAACGTCTTGATGATCGGCAGCCCGGGCACCGGAAAAACCATGTTGGCGCGACGGCTGCCCACCATTCTCCCGCCCTTGACACCCGCCGAAAGTCTCGAAACCACCCGCATCTACTCCGCCTTGGGAAAGCTGCCTGCCGGTGAGTCGCTGCTGGCGGTTCGCCCCTTCCGTGATCCGCATCACACGATTAGCGACGCCGGCATGGTCGGGGGCGGTACCATTCCTCGCCCGGGGGAGATCTCGTTGGCTCACCATGGTGTCTTTTTCCTCGACGAACTTCCTGAATTCCATCGCAAAAGCCTCGAGGTGCTCCGTGAACCGCTCGAACGCGGCCAAGTCACCATCTCCCGCTCGACAATGGCGACTACCTTCCCAGCTCGGTTCATCCTCGTTGCCTCGATGAACCCGTGCCCCTGCGGCTACCTCGGCGATCCCAAACATGCGTGCAAGTGCTCGCCGACCCAAATCGAAAAATACATGGCGAAGATCAGCGGCCCTTTGCTGGATCGGATCGATTTGCATGTCGAGGTGCCTGCGGTGTCGTTTTCGGAACTGAATGCGTCGGCCGATGGCACCAACAGCCAGACCATGCGTGAACAAGTTCGCAAGGCGCGGCTCATTCAGGCCGAGCGGTTTGGCAGCGACGCCTGGTTGAACAGCCGCATGACCAGCCGGCAACTGCGGCGGTTCTGCTCCCTCTCTCCCGAATGCCGGGGATTGCTCCAGGCAGCGATGGAGGGCTTGGGC
>JAOAAM010000242.1 GCA_026418875.1 Gemmataceae bacterium
GGGCGAGCGGATGAAGGTGGAGCTGATCGCTGCCTTGCTGCACGAGCCGCAACTGCTGCTGCTCGATGAGCCAACCATCGGCCTCGACGTCGTCGCCCAGGTGACCATCCAGCGTTGCTTGAAGGAGTACAACGCCAGTCGCGGGGTGACCATGCTCTTGACCAGCCACTATATGCGCGACGTGGAGGCGTTGTGCGAACGGGTATTGGTCATCACGCAGGGAAAGGTACTGTTCGATGGTCCGTTGCGGCAGTTGACCGAGCGATTCGGGACCGCGAAGCTGCTGCGAATCCATTTTCAGGGAGAGCATTCGCCCGAGGATCTGTCGCGCTATGGCGAGGTGGTCGGTCGGAGCGGGCCGACGGCCGAGTTGCGGGTAGATCGGTCCCGGGTGGCCGAAGTCCTCTCCGCTTTGCTGGACCGATATTCCATCATCGACGTCAGCGTGCAAGACCCACCGTTGGAGTCGGTGATTGCCCGAGTGTTCGAGGAGGGGCACGCCTCGTTGGCTTGATGCTTCGTCGGCTCAATGATGCCGCTCTTCGCGGGCACTTTGCAACATGCCGAGGTAGCTGAGATACCGTCGTTCCGAGATCAACCGCCGCTCCACCGCCAGCTTGACGGCACAGCGATCTTCGTGGGTGTGGGAGCAATCGGGGAAGGCACAAAGCGGGACGAAGGGCCGCATCTCCGCGAAAAAACCCTCGACCTCCTCGGGCCGGATGTTCCAGAGTTGGAATTGTCGCACGCCGGGAGTGTCGACAGCCCAACCGCCAAACGCCAAAGGGATCAGCTCCGCGGTCGTCGTGGTGTGTCGCCCCTTCTCGGTCGCCTCGCTGACTTCCCGGCCCCGCAAGCCCAAGCCGGGTTGCAAGGCATTCAACAACGACGACTTCCCGACGCCGCTCTGCCCAGAAAAGACGGTAGCCCGGCCAACAAGTCGCTCCTTCAACAATTCCAACCCCAGACCGGTTCGCGCGCTGGTCAAGATCACCGGCACGCCCAATTGGGCATAGCTGCCGATGAGCGGCTGATAGGACACCGGATCCACCAAGTCCGCCTTGTTCAGACAGATGATGGTCTCCAGTCCCCCCCTCTGGGCGCATGCCAGGTAACGATCGATCAGATGGGGCTTCAGATCCGGCTCGATCAGCGACATCACCACGACCAACTGATCGACATTCGCCACCAGCACATGCTCTCGCCGACGAGAGGAGCGGGTCAGGACACCGTGCCGCGGCTCGATCGACTCGATCAAACCTTCCCCTGCGGCCGCCGGTCGAAACCAGACACGGTCGCCGGTGGTGACGACGTTTCGCTCATCGGTGACGAGGGTCTTCAGCAAACGCCGAACGGCGCAGCGATAGGTTTTTCCGTCGGGTCCCTCGACGACGCTGTACAGGCCTTGCACTTTAAGGACGCGACCCAAGAGGCACTCGTGGGTATCCACCGCGGGCATGGGCGGCTGATCTCCCTCGGAGTGCAGCGCTTCCTCCGACGTGATGATGGTCCGCTTGCGCGACAGTTCCCCCTTAGCTCGAACACGCTCCTGACTCGGCTGAGCATCCTCCGTGAAGCCATGCTCCTGGAACTCTTGGGTCCAGCGTTTGTCGCGGGGCGGTTTCGAGCGGTTTTTCCTGAGTTCGACACGGATTTTCTTTTTCTTGTCCATCGCCGGGCATTGTAGCAAGCTTCGCCTCCTGCCGCGAGCCGACACCCGACTCCCGGAGGCGCCCGGCTCAACCACCGTGTCGGAAAACGCAGGTCTGGCGCAAGGCCTGCATGGATTCGAGGATGCGATCCTCGATCTGGAGGAAGGCGTTGGCACAGGTCGGATCGAATTGTTTTCCGGCCATCGCCCGCACCTCGGCGAACGCCTCTTCGGGAGGCTTGGCTCGCTTGTCGGGGTGATAGGGCCGATTCGAGGTCATGGCGTCGAAGGCATCGGCCACGGCCACGATGCGGGCCAAAAGCGGGATGTTCTCTCCGGCGAGTCCGTCGGGGTATCCCGTGCCATCCCACCGTTCATGATGCGACCGGACGATCGGCCGGATCGATCGCAGGTCCGGGATCGTCGAGATAATCGCGTCGCCTTTGATCGTATGGCTCTGCATGATCTTGAATTCTTCCGGCGTCAAGCGGGAGGGCTTACGCAGGATGGCGTCGTCGATGCCGATCTTCCCGATGTCATGCAGGGGCGTGCCGATGCGAAGCAGTTCGATCTCTTTGTTGGACAAGTTGAGTTGTTGCCCCAGCAGCAAGGCGTAGTTGGTCACTCGTGCCGTGTGTCCACCGGTGTACTCATCGCGTAATTCGACAGCCTGGGCCAACACGGTGATGGTGTTGAGGAACAAATCGCGTTGCTGCCGCAGCAATTGGGCGCACTCGATCCCCATGGAGACATTGGCAGCGAGGGCATCGGCCAGGCGGAGGTCTTCGGAGGTGAACGGTTTCTGCCAGAAGTTGCGATCCAGATGCAACACCCCAAGTCGGCGTCGAGGGGTGCGGAGCAGAACGCAGATGACCGACGCCATCGACCCATCGCTGATCGACTTGGCATGCCGCAATTCCGGGTCTTCCTCGACCGAGCCGCACAAGATGGACTCGCCGCTTTGGAAACAACGCTGGGCCAGTTTGTGGCTGAAGTGGATGCGGCCGGATGCCTCCCCCGCCAGAGCGCGAATCTGAAGTTTGTTGTCGTTATCGGCTAGCACGATCGCCCCACGTTGGGCATCGAGGACGGCGACGGCGTCGTTCAAAATCGAATGCAACAGCTCCGACTCGTTCTCCAAGTGGACGAGGTGATGTCCGGCCCGAAGCAGGGCCATCAGTTGCTCGCCAGGACGCGGACAGCGATTGCTGTCGAAGGCGATGCTGTCGATGGCCTCTTCCCAGGAGCGGCTGGAAGTCGCCTCGACGACCATTTGCTCCATCAGGTTGGAATTGGGCGAGACGGCATCGTTCATCTCGACGATGACGGCGACTTTGCCGAATTGCACGATGTCTCGGGAGCGCAGAGGCCGCTCTTCGGTGCCGAGTCGGACGCCGTTCACGAAAGTACCGTTCGTGCTTTTCAGGTCGCGGACCAACCAACCCGAGGGGGTGGCCCGGATTTCGGCGTGCTGTCGGCTGACGGAATTATCATCCAGGACAATTTCCAGGGAGTTCAAACGCCCCGCGCGGAGCAGCGTGTCGTGTTCCCACACCTTCCCCTTCACGTCGCCGCTAATCCCGCGAAGGCGAATCATCTGCTTCATCTCCGGGACCTCACCTCGCTCCTGCCATCATCGCCCGGTGCCAATTGGCGACCGGATCGGGACTTCCGCGCGAGTCGGAGTTTCGGCTCGTCCGACCGAGGGGCCGCGATGTTCCCGCAGTCGTTGGAGTGGGCGCGAAAAGGATAGCTCACAATGACTTTGCGGGCAAAGCCGAAGTGAGCGGTTGAGCCACCCCTTGGCCGATCCGAGGCGCGGTTGTATCATCACGACATCCGAGAATTCCCGCCTGATTGCCTTTTTTTGGCCCAGTGCTGTCGCTGTCGAGGTTCTGCAACATGTCGACGGTCGTCTTCCGAATCGTTCCAGAGCGTGCGTACCTCTCGATCGTGGTTGCCCTCGTTTCGACGATCGCCTTGGCTCAGCCGCCCGCCCCAATCATCCCCCCTGCACCGCAAGCCCCGACGATCCAGCTGCCGACGCCCTTGGGTGCTCGACCGGGCGAAGC
>JAOAAM010000244.1 GCA_026418875.1 Gemmataceae bacterium
CGCCTACGCCTTGAACATGATGAGTGTCGGCGGTTATCGGCATCTCCCCGTCGTGGATCGGGACGGCCGACCCGTCGCCGTACTCTCCGTTCGTGACATCGTCGATTACCTGGTGCAGCTTTATCCTGAAGATGTTTTGAATCTCCCTCCGACGCCGTCCAAGGGGATCGCCGACTCGATCGACGGGGGCTGAACTCCGCTCCGACGTCGCCCCGTCACCGCATCCGCCGGGTGTCGTGTGGCTCGACCGGGCTTCGGGGGTGCACGGCATTCGGCGGATCGCGCTTTCCAAGGCTCGCCAAGCGGGACTGTTCTTCCCAGCCCAGCCCTTTCCACGGCACCAAGTCAAGGCGTACAATCCGCTGCGCCGTTGCCCGCACGGACTCGGAGTATCGCCATGAAGCCGTTCCGCCTCGCCATGTTGTTCAGCCTCGTCGCGGTCGCGCTCCATGCCGCCGATTGGCCGACCTTCCGCGGGAATGCGGCCCAAGACGGCACGTCGCCCAACGATCTGCCCCATCCGCTCACCCAACTGTGGCAATTCCAGACCGGCAAGGGCGAAGACTCGATCGACGCGGCGCCCGTGGTGGTCGGCCGAACTGTCTTCGTCGCGGCGCAAGACTCCCACTTGTACGCCCTCGATCTGGAAAATGGGGCCGAAATCTGGCGTTTCAAAGCCCCGGCACCACTGAAAACCTCCCCGGCAGTGCACGACGACCGGGTCTACTTCGGCGATGTCGATGGAAATTTTTTCTGCGTCGAGGCGGCCGGCGGGAAAGAGGTGTGGAAGTTCAAAGCGGACGGCGAGGTGGCGAGCGGCACGGCCCTGGCGGGGGATCGGATCCTGTTCGGTTGCGGCGATGAAAGCCTGTACTGCCTGGACCGCCAAGGTCGGAAATTATGGCAGTTTCAGGTGCCCGGCGGACCGGTCTTGGGCACGCCTTCCGTGTTCATGAAGCAGACATTCGTCAGCGGATGCGACAGCGCCGTCCATGTCGTGGAATTGGACACAGGCAAGGAGTCGAAGGCCATCGAGATCGGCGGGCAAACGGGGGCCGCTCCCGCCCTGCGCGACGGAAAACTGTATTTGGCCACGATGAGCAACACGGTCGTGGCCGTTGACTTGGAGAAGGCGGAGGTGCTTTGGGCATTCGACAGCGGCCGTGGCCAGCCCTTCTACGCTTCCTGCGCGGTCACCGATCGCTTTGTCATCGCCGCCAGTCGAGACAAGCGGGTCTATTGTCTGGATCGGGCGACCGGCAAGCGGCTGTGGGATTTCGTGACCGGCGGACGCATCGAAGGCTCGCCGGTCGTGGCAGGTTCGCGGGTTTACGCCGGCTCCATGGATGGTCACTTGTACGTCATCGACCTGGAGAAGGGGGCGGAACTCCAGCGAGTGAAATTGGACGGCCCGGTCACAGGTTCGCTGGCCATCGCCCATCGACGGCTGCTTCTAGGCACGCAGAACGGCACGGTGTACTGCTTCGGGTCGAAGTAACATCCTCCGGCGGTGGGCGACTCACTCGCGACTTCGAGACTCCGCGGGAATCACCTCCGGGATGTGGACGGTCGGCGACAGCAAACGCCGGAGCCGGCGGAAGGCCAAGTACAGCACCCCCAACCCGGCGAGGAGGAGGGGCGACCACGGCACCAGGGCGACGATCAGGAGGGCGAGGTTTATCAGAAACGTGACCAGGCTCTCCGTGGACCTGCTGAAGGTGTCGCTGACCCGGCTCCCGAAGGTGGGAGCCGTCGGGGGAACGTAGTCTTTCCGTTCGTGCAGCTTGACGGTGATCGTCGTCAGCTCCGAGAGTTTGGCCAATTTGTTGAGCCTTCCTTGGGCCGATTCGATCTCTTCGCGGACTCGGGCTAATTCTTTGCGAATCATCAGCAGGTTTTCGAGCTTGTCGGTCGATTTCCCGAGCAACTCGCGCAGTGCCTTCTCCTCATCCTGCTTCGTCTGGATGCGTGCCTCCAAGTCATAAAACTGGTCCGTCACATCCTGGGAGTCCGTGCGCGAGACGGTCACGTGGCCCAGTTCGGCCAGCGTGTCGATGGCCTTTTGGAAATGCGCGACGGGCAAGCGGAGGGTGAAGACGGCGGTGCGGCGGTCGCCCATAGTGGCATCGATTTGAAAGCCGGCAATGTAACCTTGGAATTGCTCGGTGATTTCCCGAACCCGATTAGCCGCTTGGTCGATGTCTTTGACGACGATTTCGACCTGCCCCGTGTAGATGATTTTCCGCGCGACGGGCTGGGGCTTGTCTTTCGAGGCATCTTCGCCTTTATCGGCGGCAGGGACACCGGGGGGTTGTTCATCCCCGGCCGCTTTGCGCTCCACTCCGGGCGGGGCGGGTGGGGGATCTGCCGACGCTGGGGACCTCGCAAGCCGGGCCTGCTCCACTTCGCCGCATGCCATGCTGATCAACAGCAGGGGCGACGCCCAGAGGATCCAACGGCGCATCTTGTGCTCCCTTGTGGCGCGAGTCCCGTTGCATTTGAGACGTCGCCGTTGCTGCGTTATTCCCTGGAACAATGTCGCCGTGGGCGGAAATCAGTCGCTACTTTCCCGCGGATGGTGCCGGGTTGAGCCGTCGTGAAATTCTGACGCATCCTTGAATTCGGGTCGATTTGCCGAGGTGCTGGCGTCCAAATCGCTGCCCCGGTGGCAGAGTCTCCGGTTGCTTCGTAGCCTACGAGGGTCGCATGGTCGTTTCGCTCCGTGGAAGCCGCGTGAATGGGTGAGTCGGTGGTACTGCCTGTCCCGAGCCGCCCCCGAGTGGTGCCGGTCCTGGACGTGTACCGTGGTGAGGTGGTGCATGCGG
>JAOAAM010000258.1 GCA_026418875.1 Gemmataceae bacterium
CTACTACATCGTGCCGCGGCTGACCGGCGGGGAAAGGTACTCAGCGCGTTTGATCCGGGTGCAATGCTGGACGACGGCGTTGGGCATCATCCTGATGTTCGGAGCCTTGACGATCGGCGGCTGGATCCAAGGGATGGATCTGGCATATCCAGGTCCGGATGGCAAACCCGTGCCCTTCATGGAAATCGTCGCCGCCATGAAGAAGTACCTGCACTTGCGGAGCATCTCGGGCGTGATGATCCTGGTGGGTCACATCGCCTTCACCGCCCTGTTCGTGCTGAATGTGATGCGATATGGCCGGCGTCGGATTGGCCCGACGCTGCTGGCCCCCGAGTCGGCGGAGGAACGTGTCCCCGCCGCGGCGTCGTGATACTGCGGAAAGGGGCAGAGCGATGAACCGTGGTCCTTTAATTTTCCTTGGCGTGTTCCTGACGTTTCTGGCCGGTTGGCTATTGCTCGTCGCCTCGCCGTACTATCAGTTTGAGCGCGTCGAGCCATACAAGATCGAAGGCACCAACGACGAATACCCTCGACCGCTGACTGGCCTGGCCATTCACGGCTTGCGCGTCTACCAGCGGGAAGGTTGCGTCTATTGCCACTCGCAACAAGTGCGTTCCGAAGACTTTGGGACGGACATCGCGCGAGGCTGGGGCGAGCGCCGAAGCGTGCCTCGGGACTATCTCAAGCAACAGCCGGTCTTGTTGGGCACGAGCCGCACCGGGCCGGATCTTGCAAACATTGGTGTTCGGCAACCCGACGAGATGTGGCATCACCTGCATTTGTACGATCCGCAGATCACATCGCCCGGTTCGATCATGCCGCCGCACCGCTTCCTGTACGTCAAGCGGAAGATCGACGGCAAACGGTCGCCCGACGCATTGAATCTGCAAGGCCCCTACGCCCCACCAGACGGTTACGAGATCGTGCCAAGCGAGGATGCGAAAGCCCTGGTGGCGTACCTCAAGCAACTGAAGCAGGACGTGCCGCTGGAGGAGGCGAACCGATGAGCACGGCACCAGACGACAAAAACGTGGTGGAACAAGGCGAATTGTACGATGTGCAAGCGATGCATGCCCCGATCATGCGGGAACGTGCCGAGCCGCGGGACGGGTACGAACCGATCCACCCAATTTGGTCGCTGATTTTCGGCGCATTCTTGTTTTGGGGGGGGTGGTATTTGGGGCGATACTCCGGCGAGTTTCGCGTCGATGTCCTGGATGAGAAGAAAAGCCTCGGAGGGGCCGCCGTCGAATCGAAGCCGATCGACCCGCTGGTTCTGGGCGAGCGGTTGTATCAGGGTCGGTGCATGGCTTGCCATCAAGCCGACGGCAAGGGACGCCCTGGCCAATTCCCCCCCCTCGCTGGATCGGAATGGGTCGTGGGACCACCGGCCACGTTGGCGCGAATCGTGTTGCACGGCTTGCAGGGCAAAGTGACGGTGGCTGGAGAGTCGTACAACGGCCAAATGCCGGGACTTGCCGCTCAAATGAGCGATGCCCAAATTGCCGCGGTGCTCACCTACGTTCGGCAGGCGTGGGGCAACACTGCGGGCCCCATCGACGAAGCTGTTGTCAAGGCGGCCCGGCAGGCGACAACCGCTCGGAAAACGCCCTGGACCGTCGCCGAGTTGGAGCGCGAACCGAAGGAGGACGCCCTCCCCGCATCCGCCCCGGCAACTCCGGAACCAGGAAAAACCGCTGCTCCCGCCCCTGGCCCAGCGACGGAGTCTCCCAAAAAGAACTGAGACCCGGTGATGAGCACCGTTTGCACGACGAGTTGTGTGACGACGCCGACCACCGCCGGGACCGCTGTGCGGCTTGCCGGTGCTGCGTTGCTCACCATGCAAGCGATGGTGCTGGGGTTGGCAGTGAATCTCACGCCGCCGGGCGACTTCTTCACTCGACACGTCTTACAGACAATGGTGCTGGCGGCGACCGCGGCGACTGCTGCCCTCTTGGGTACCCCGCTTCTGAAAGTTGCATGGGAGGAGTTACGGCAAGGCCGGGTGACGGTTGAACTGCTGTTTCTCACGACGGCGGCCGGTGCTTTTGCGGCCTCCATGCAATCGTACCTTACTGGCGAAGGTCCCATCTACTTTGAAGTCATCGGCATTCTGTTGGTCGTGTACAGTTTCGGCCGCCTGATCCTCGACCGCCAACGGCAAGCGGCGGTTGGAGCGGCCAATGCTTGGGCCACGGCCTTGTCGGTCGCCCGGCGCGAAAACGGGGAGATCGTTCCCGCCGCGGCGATTCAGCCCGGAGAAGTGGTGGAGGTCCGTGCCGGCGAACTGATCCCCGTCGATGGGATAATCCGTCAGGGTGAGGGATTCATCGCGGAATCGGCGATCAGCGGCGAACCGTTTGCGGTCGTTCGACGACCGGGTGATCGCGTGCTGGCGGGGAGCGCCTCGACGGATGCTGTTCTTTTGATCGAAGCCACCACCGCCGGTACGAACCGTCAGGTGGATCGTCTGATCGCTGCGGTCGAGGCGGCTCGTCTTCGTCCGGGGTCGCTCTCCCAACTCGCTGACCGGCTCACCCAATGGTTTCTCCCCGTCGTGCTTGTTGCCGCAGTGGGCACGTTTGCCTATTGGACGTACGCAGATGGTTGGCGAACCGGCCTGTTCTACTCGATGTCCGTGTTGCTGGTCGCGTGCCCTTGTGCCCTGGGGTTGGGGACGCCGTTGGCAATCTGGACCGCGTTGAATGAATTGGCTCGTCGCGGATTGATCGCCCATTCTGGCGATGCGATCGAGCGATTGGCCTCGGCCAACCGGGTCGTCTTCGACAAAACCGGCACGCTCACGGACGATGCACTGAATGTTGTGGATGTGGCCACCATTCATGATGGAGCCGAGCGAGAGAAACTGCTCGGTTGGTTGGCCCTGATCGAATCGAGAAGCCGACACCCGGTTGCCAAGGCATTCGTTGCGTGGAAACAGGGCGATGTCGTGCCCTCGGCTTTGGTCCGGGAGTGGCGAGCCGGGCCCGGGCAGGGGGTGGAAGCGGTCATTATCGCCGGCGGGGAGGAGCATCGATTACGAATCGGCCGGCCGGAGTGGATCGCTGGCGACGCCACGGCCTTGTTGTCTCGACTGCGGGTTCACGAAGGGCATCGCATCGACGTGGAATGCGACGGCCAACTCGCTGCGGTCGCCATCCTCCACGAGAAGGCCCGTGCCACTGCCGCGGCCACGCTCGACATGTTGCGGGACCTGCAATTGCCCGTCGAAGTGTGGACTGGCGACCAGCCGCAGCGAGCCGCCGCACTACTCGAGTCGGTGAGATCCCAACCTGATGCCGTGGTGCATGCCGGACTTCTGCCCGAGGAAAAACGCCGGCTGGGGGCGGAGGCGACGCAGAGAGGTGAGCGCGTCGTGTTTGTCGGGGACGGGCTGAACGATGCCGGTGCCCTAGCGCAGGCCCACCTCGGGATCGCTTTGTCCAGCGGGACCGACCTGGCGAACGAAGCGGCGGCGATGAGCTTGACTCATGACGACCTTCGGGCCGTTCCTGAGGCGATCTCTTTGGCACGGTCTGCGGTTCGACGGATGAGGCGGATTTTACTCCGGGCCGCGGCCTACAACGTGGCGGGGATTCTCCTGGCCGCTTTGGGCTATCTCCATCCCGTGGCCGCTGCGTTGCTGATGGTCGGTTCGAGCGTCGTGGCAGCGTGGTCGGCCAGTCGGGTCTGTCATGCCGAACAGACGGAGTCGAACCCCCGCAGCGTTCGCTTCCTCTCCGGTCGATCCTTCATCCATGCCCTGGCCATTGGTTTACAAGGCCCGGTTTGGGCCGGCATCTTTGGCTTGCCGATGCCAATGGCGGTACTCCTCTTCCTAATTTTCAGCGGCATCGGCTTACTAGCCGCAATCACCTGGCACCGTTGGGAGAAAATCCCCCACCATATCGACATGGCATTCGGCATGCTGACGCTGGGCAATCTTGGCATGTTGCTGGGCTGGTGGGCGGATTGGCAGTTCCAACCCCTTCCCTCCTGCGGCTGTGCGGGTCGGCTTGATTTGGCCGCGATGAAGCCGGGCATGTGGCTCGGGATGCTCGCGGGCTGCAACCTCGCCATGCTGTTTCTGTCACGGCGGCCTTTGCCCCGCGATCGCTCCTGGTGGCTCTCGATGTTCGGCGGAGGCAATGTGGGGATGGTTGTGGGGATGGCTGTCGGCATGGGAATCGCCCCGGAAGGGATCATCGGGCACTTTCTGGGCATGGTTGTCGGCATGCTCTTGGGGATGGGCCTGGGACACGAATTGACCGCTGAACTTCTGGCCGCTCACGCCCGGCGGCAAGTCGCCAACGACGAATGGGACATCAAGAAGACGGCGTACGGGAAGCCGATGGCCCTGCCGCGATGAGTCGGAGGAGCAGCCGCTCTAGTTGCATGGTCGGTGGCAAAGGACTGTTCCCTTTCAACCCCAAGTCGGTTTCGACCAGCCAGTCGAGGAGGTGATTCAAACGTCGGCGTCCCAGCCGCCGCATCTGCGCTTCGGCCTGGGGGATTTGCCACTCGCTCAACCCGACCTCACGCAGCGCGTCACCCAGCCGAATGCCCTGTTGATGCCGCCGCCAAGCCAACCCCAAGCGGCGCATTTGCCAACTGAACGCCCCGAGCAAAGCGATCGGCTCGTGTCCCTCGGCAAGCAGGCGTTGCAGGATTTGCATGGCCAACGCCGGCTGTCCTTGTCCGATGGCATCGAAGATTTTGAAAGTATCCGCGGCTCGACTGCGGCCGACAAGGCGGTCCACATCGTCCACCGTGATGTTCGCCTTCTCACCGACGTAGGTTGCCAGTTTCGCCAACTCTTGATCCAGAATCCCCAACGAAGGTTCGCAGTATTGAACTAGAAGGTCGGCAGCGCGATCTTCGAGTCGTTTTCCGTACGCGGACTTCGCTCGTTGGACACACCAATTCGGGAGTTGCGCTGGTTTGGGCGTCTTGCAGACTATGGTCGCCGCATCGGGGACCGCTTTGGCCAGACGAGTCGTCGAAACCCAGCTTTTGACGATCAGGAGCAAGGTGCCTGGAGCGGGGTTGGCCAAGTATTTCTCCAACTCAGCACGGTGGTTTGACACGAACGCATCCGCTTGCTCCACGACGACGATCCTTCGCGGGCTGAGAAATGGCAGGGTTTGTAGTTCCGAGCGAATCATTGGCCAATCGGCTCGATCCGACTCGTAGACCGAGACAGCGTAAGCTGGGTCGGCGTCCTGGAGGAGGAAGCTAATGAGTTCACGTCGAACCTGCTGGAGCAAAAACTCATCATCGCCGACCAGCACATAGATCGGCTGGGGCGTGCCTTTTTGGGTGCGTTTGAGAAACTCCAGCGCGTCCATGCAAGAATTTTGCCGGGGATGGAAAGATTGGGCAAGGAGTTGGGGCTGTCGATCGTCCCAGCGCAGGGTGCAGTTCGGCTTGTACTTGTAGAAAACGTTGGCTATACGGCCCGCCGACACGACCGACGCGGAGGACGAGAAGAGATGAAAGCACGGCGAGACGGCTTTCGGTGGCTTAGCCGGTGGAACGGGGCCAAGATGGTTTGGCTTGGGGTCGTTTGGCTTGGGGTCGTCCTCGGCTCGTGGAGCGTCGATTCATCAGTGGGACGGGCGCAAGCCCCACAAGGTTCTGTTGTCCCAGCTAGCCAAACCGACTCGGATTACAAACAGCGCGTGGTCGCCTACATTCATGGGAGCATCCCCATCACTCGTGAAGAGCTCGGCGAGTTCCTGATCGCGCGTTATGGCTACAACAAGGTCGAACTCCTTGTGAACCGCCGCATCATCGAACACGCTTGCAAACAACTCAATATCGAGGTGACCGACGCCGAGGTCGAGGCCGCCATCGAAGAAGACATCAAACCGTGGAATGTCGATCGGGCAACATTCGTCAAGAACGTTCTCAAACAGCGAGGTCAGACGCTCTACGAGTACAAGGAAGACGTGATTCGTCCGGCCTTGATGTTGAAAAAAATGTGCCAACACGAAATCAAGGTCGAGGAAGAAGACCTGAAGCGAGCGTTCGAGGCAAGGTATGGCGAGAAAGTCCGTTGCCGAATCATTCTCTGGCCGGAGAACGAATTCCGTCACGTTCAGCGCATCTGGGAAAAGCTGCGTGATAGCGAAGAGGAATTTGCGAACGCGGCCAAAAACCAGGCAATCGGGGCTTTAGCATCGATCGGAGGGCTGATCGACCCGATCGGTCGTGGAGTCGCGGACAAGCCGTTAATCGAGAACATCGCCTTCCGCCTTAAGCCCGGCGAAGTGAGCGAGATTTTCCCCATCCCCGAGCAGAAAATGATCGGGGTGTTGAAGTGCGACGGGCGGATCCCACCCGTGGATGGCGTGACGCTGGAGAGTGTTCGCGAAGAGTTGCATCGAGTGGTCTTCGAGCAAAAGGTGAACAAAGCGATGCCCCTGGTGTTCCAACGACTTCGCAACGAGGCGAAACCGCTGATCCTTGTGCCCTATGGCACGAACAACCCTCGGGTTGTCAGCACGGGTGAAGAGGAGAAGAAACTGCTCGAGCCATTGCCCAGCGACAACGCCGCTCCCATGCCGAAGAAGTAACCAGCCCCAAACGACAAGGGGAGAGGGGGGAAGCCCCCTGCGTGCTTCGGCCGCAGGGGGCGTTTATTTTTCGCTTCGGATACGATGGCGCGGGTCAAGCTCGAGCTTGCAGCCTGTCGGTCAGTTCAGACCAATCCAATTCACTCGTCGTTGT
>JAOAAM010000337.1 GCA_026418875.1 Gemmataceae bacterium
AGGCGGAACTCGTTCAGTTGCTCGCGGACATCGGGCCGGGTGAAGACGGTGCGTTCGTTGTATTTGCAGTTGGTGCAGGTCACGCCGGTGAAGTCGACAAAGATAAACTGGCGGCGACCGGTGCGTTCCAACTCGAGCCGCGCCCTGTCCACCGTGCCTTTCAGATTGACGGAGAAGGGCAGGGTTTCGTCCGAGGCTTCAGGCAACAGGAAGGCGTCGACCCAGGCGTAGACGGCCCCGCGGGGTCGCTGGTTGCAGCCGCCGCCCGTCTTGAACAAGGCGGGCATGAGGTACAACCCCAAGCTGATGAACGCGGTGCCGATCAGCATGCGTCCGACGCCGATGTGCTCGATTGGTTCGTCGTGGTGCAAGCGGAAGAGATTGAGCAGGTAGACGCCGACGATCAGGGCCAAAGCCACCCACACTCCCAGGACGAAGTCGTAGGTGAAATACGTTGGCGATTCAAGGAGCCGAAGTTCGGCCGTGCGGAAGAACTTCAAGGCGGCCGCCAACTCCAGGAACCCCATCACGACTTTGACACTGTTCAGCCACGAGCCGCTCTGCGGCAGCTTGCGGATCAGGCTGGGGAACAGCGCCAGGACGAAAAAGGGAGCGGCAAACGTCGTAGAGAAGACGAGCGCGCCGAGCACCAGTTGCCATGTGCTCAGTTGGCCGCTGCTGGCCATGCCGCTGAAGCCGCCGAGAAATGGCGCCACACAGGTGAAGCTCACGATCGTGAACGTCAGGGCCATGAAGACCGTTCCGATCACGCCGCCCCGTCCCTCCCTGGCAGCGGTGAATTGGGTCAAGCGGTTCGGCAAGCGGATTTCGTACAGGCCGAACAGGCTGAGCGCAAAGAAGATGAAGAGCAACCCCAATCCGATGTTCATGATCGGATCCACGCTCAAAGCGCGGAAGGTCGTCAGAAGGGTGAGTGCGGAAATCCCCAGGACCACGATGATCGTGCCGCAGTAAATCAGTGCCATCCGAATCGGGCGGTGATGCTCTTTCTCTGATTGGTGCAGGAAGAAAGAGACTGTGATCGGGATCATGGGGAAGACGCATGGGGTGACCAGAGCGACGGCCCCCCAAAACGCCGCAGCCAGAAGAAAACCCCACAATCCGCCGCTGCCCACGGTTTGCGCTGCGGAGGTCTTGGCGAACTCGATTTGTTGCGCCACCGCCTCCATGTTCGCCTTGGCCTCCTCGAGGGTGGCCGCGGGCAAAGCGATGTCCAAGCTTGCCAACGGCCCGCTGACCGCCGGTGCCGTGGATGGCGCGGAGGGGACCGACGGCGCTGCTCCGACGGTCGGGGCACCGCTGCCGGCTCCATTGGCCGTCGTCGTGGGAGCAGGTTTCGGCTTCGAGGGATCATCCAAGGGAAATTTGGCGACGACCGATTGATACTCCTCGGCCACCTCGGCGGTGCCTTCCAGGATCGTCAACTCGGTTGGCGGCGGCTCTCCAGCCAGGCAGTTCTTGTCGTCGCACACCGGCAAGGTACCACGGAAGCGGAACTGTTTCGTTCCGGGGGTCGCCTTGGGATGCACGATGAAGTTCATACGCCACTCGCCCACCCCCTCGATCCACAACACTTCGTGACCATCGTGTTTCACCGGGACGGCCACGGGATCGATGATCTCGCCAACGGGGACTAGCTCCCCGAATCGGGGCTTGCGCAGGGTGGTGACGAGCGTGTCAACCTCAGGATGGTTGCTGATCTGCTTGGTTGGATAGGTGTGGAAACCATTTTTCAATTCGACGCGAAGGATCCACGTGATGAGTTGACCGGGTTTGGCTTGGGGCGGCTCGAACCGAGCCGTGACTTTGGCTCGTTCCTCAAAGCTGTCGGCCGAGAGCGGTGCCGCACCGATCACGAAGGCGAGAAAGATCATGGCCAAACGCATCGTCCATTTCTCCCACGAGATCGCCGGGCGAGCGGCTCCCCTTACCCTGGATACCGTGATCGGGCCAAAAGTTACATCATCGCGACGGAGGGCTGAGCGCCTCACGGTACTTCGGATCAACCGGGACAGGGGGCAGATCGCTGATGGTCAATTCCGCTTCCGTGACCAACGTCTTGGGGGGTAAGCAGCGTTCGGCACAGGCCAGGATCGTCACCCGCACCGGGATCTTGACTTTCCCGGGCTTGGCGTCGGGTCGAACGAGAGCCTGTCGGGTCCAAGTCGCTTGCCCCTCGATGACGAGGATGCGCACCCCGTCTTCTGACTTCTCGTCGGCTTTTGGCTCGGCCAATTCACCCACGAACACAACGGCGGTATCCGTCGGGAACCGAAACTTGTTCACGTATGAAGCGGCCTGATCGTCCGGCTGGCGGGTTGGATAGGTGTGCCCTCCAGCGCACAAGTCCACGG
>JAOAAM010000403.1 GCA_026418875.1 Gemmataceae bacterium
CCTCTCCCTTGCCGGGCATGCAAGAGATTGGCCTGATGTTCGACCATGGCAACTCCGTTGGAGCCGCCTTTGTCTTGTTCATCCTCGGAATCGGCACGAATTTTGGCCTGTTGCTTTGGATGTTGGTTTCTTATGGTCCACGCTTTCTCCCATGGTTGGCTCTGGTACTCATCATGGTGTTAGGTTTGGCATATTCTGCCGAGCCGACGTTGTACCCTGAAGGAAAACGTCAAGAAGATCACACACATGCCTTTGATGATTATACCTGCCCATTCTCTCCTGGCCCGCCCAGTGGGTTAGCAGAGCGCGTGGTGAAAAAACTCACAGAGCAATTCGGCCCGCTGGAACAATATTCCGTCATTGGCCTCGTTCTTTTCGCGGCAACCTCCATATTGGTCCGGCGCTGGGATCGCTCTGGCAACATTGAGAAATGGTTGACTGCTCCGCCCGCTACCCAACAATTTTCCTGGATGAATATAAAGGTTCCTGGTCCAGTCTTGGGCATTTTTGTGATGATTGGACTTATTGTCTTCTCGGTGGCCGGTGCCTACGTTTACTACCCACCGACCGAGCAAGCTTTGACTGAATTGTCACAGCTTCGGACCGAAGTTATCATTGGCGTACGGCTCGGTAAAGTGAAAGAAGCGATCCGGGACCTTGAGCACATGGACGATGTCACCCGCCGGCTGGAGGTTGGGGCGATCATCCGTCGCTTTCGCTACGACGTCGAGGCCGCGCGTTGCAGCGAACAACTGCGCCAGGCCATCGAGGAATTACGCGATTCCCTGCTGGCCGACGATCTCGGCGCCGCTCGGGCGAAGCTGAACGAGTTCGACGCACACTACGCCGCCTGCCGTGACCGATACCGCGGCTAACCACTCCGCGGATTCTCGGTGGCTTGACTTTACAACGACCAAAAGATGGGATCAGGCGTCTCAAAGCTAAGCCAACAAAATGTCCACTCTGAGGAGTTCAGGCGAAGAAGTTGGCTCGTCGTGCCAGCCGTTGCATCACCCCTTGCGGCCGATCAGCACCCGGGGGTGCCTTTGGTCATCGCGGATCGTCGGGCCGACGTGAAAACCCGCTCGGAACATGCGTTGGCGAATTCCCTCCTCCTGGCGGTAGCCAATCTCCAGCAGCAGGTAGCCACCTTCGGCGAGCCGATCCATGGCTTGCGGGATGAGTCGGTCATAAATGGCGTAGCCATCCGCTCCGCCATCGAGGGCACGGCGCGGCTCGAAGCCACGCACCGAAAGGGGCAATTGGTCCCACTCCTCCGCGGCAATGTAGGGCGGATTGGAGACAATCAGGTCGAAAGCCTCACCGACGAGCGGGTCGAGCAGATCCCCCGTCACGAAACGAATCCGGGACTGTAAGCCAAGCCGCTCGGCGTTACGTCGAGCTACGGCGATTGCTTCGGGGCTGATGTCCGTCGCCGTGACCAGCGCGGTGGGGTGGCTGTGAGCGATGGCCAAGGCGATACAGCCTGAGCCCGTCCCCACATCGACGATGCGGGGCTGAACCAGGGGCTTGGCCAGGCGTAAGGCTTCGGTGACGAGTAATTCGGTCTCCGGTCGAGGAATGAGCACTGCGGGCGTGACTTCCAAGTCGAGCAGGAAGAATTCGCGACGCCCCAAAAGGTAATGGACAGGGCAACCCTCTAACCGTCGGCGAATCAAATCGCGGAAGCAAGCCCGGCGATCCTCCGCGACGACCTCTTGCCAACGGACGTAGAGGTCGGTTCGCCGGCAACCGAGTGCGTGGGCGAGCAAGAGTTGGGCTTCCAGTTTTGCCGATTCCACACCCTTCTGCTGGAAGTGACGCTCCGTCCACTCCAGCAGATCGCGGATGGTCCACTCCGCCGGGTGCCGGGTCGTCGGCGTCGTCGGCGTCGTCGTCATGGCAGTTCCCTGGCGTGGTCGGTTGTCTCATTCTAAGGTCGCTTCGCTCCGCAAAGCATCCCGCATTCTCGTGAACACGTCATGCCAATCACCGACGCCGGTCTGGCGGAAGAGGCGGGCCGTC
>JAOAAM010000410.1 GCA_026418875.1 Gemmataceae bacterium
CCGGATGATCTTGCCCGAGCGCATGGCAGGCTACCGGGGGTGTGCCGTCGATCTAGATGGAGTTTGCGGTTGGCGCAGGGTCCGAGGCAACCGTAGGTTAATTTTCGCGACGACGCAAATTTTTTTCGAAATCGTCGATGATCAGAGTGAGGGACGGCAGGGAGAGGCCCCGACGGGAGTTGGCCCACGTTCTCGACGACATTGCATGAGGCACGAGCCATGCAGATCGACCCAAAAAATGGTCCGCGACTCTCTGCCGCGGAGCCGATCCATACCGAGCGATTCAAGCAGGCCGAGACGGACCGTGTTCGGCCGGAGACGACGGCGTTTCTGCCGACGGCCTCGCTGATGGGGCTGCTCGCACGTCTGCGAGGTTTGGACGAAGTCCGTGAAGAAATCCTGCGGCAGATCCGCGAGCAACTGAGCAAGGGCGATGTGATGACGCCAGCGGCTGCCATCGCGACGGCCCACGGCATCCTCGGCTCGGACGCCCTCTGAGTTTACGCCACTCCTCCGACTCCTCGATTTTTCGCTCAACTCATCGCTGTCTGAGACGACTCCGCCGAATTGACCCAATCGCTCGAAAAATCGCCATGATCGGCACATCCGGTTCACTTGAACTTCACCGGAGTTCCGTTTTCGGGCAAATCCGGGCCAACGGCTTCGATGAGTAGCTTTGGAGCAACCCTCCACCAAACCCTTTCGACTCGCACCAGGGAGAACTTCGACATGCCGTTGTCTCTTGTCAACAACGTCTCTTCTCTGACCGCACAGCACAATCTCGATCGCACCAACAACATGCTCAATCGTTCGCTGGAACGATTGTCATCGGGTTTGAAGGTGAATCGTGGTGCGGACGGTCCGGCGGCGCTGGTGATCTCGGAACAACAACGCGCTCAGATCACGGGCTTACGCGCGGCGATCAACAACACCGCCAAAGCGATCTCGGTCGTTCAGACCGGTGAAGGCGCGCTGAACGAAATCAACGCCCTGCTGCTGAAGATTCGCAGCCTTGCGGTCGATTCGTCGAACTCCGGTGCGAACGATGCCGCTTCGTTGGCTGCCAACCAGGCGGAAATCGACAACGCCATCAAGACCATCAACTCGATCGCGAACAACACGCAGATCGGCTCGCGGAAATTGCTCGACGGCTCGTCCGGGTACACCGGCTCGACCACGGACACCGACGTAACGTTCTTGAAGGCGACGGGATCGGCTCCGACGGGTCTGTCCGCCGTGGTGGTGACGACCGCCGCCCAGCGGGCGAACCTCGTTGGTGCCAACGCCGTCGGCACCTTGGCCAACGACGAAATCCTGCGGATCAACGGCGTCACGATTCAATTGGCCACCGGCGACAACATCGCCGCCGTCGTGAGCAAGGTGAATGCCTTCACGACGCAAACCGGCGTGGTGGCCGAGGACAACGGCTCGGGCTTCCTCCGCCTGCGGACGAACACCTTTGGCAGCGCGGCGACGTTCACCGTGCAATCGTCGGTGGCCGCGGGTGCGAACACCACGGGCTTCGGCACGGCGATCCAAACGGCCACGGGCGTGGATGTCGCCGGGACCATCGGCGGCGTGGCGGGCATCGGCGCGGGCAACGTCCTTACGGCCCAAGGCATCTCCGTCTCCTTCGGGCTGAACACGGGCAGCACCACCACGACCGTGAGTGGCGCCCAAGGCCAAGTCAACGTCATCGACCAGAGCTTGACGTTCCAGATCGGTGCCTACGCTGGCCAAACGTCGTCGATCGCCTTCGACCGGGTGCATACCGAATCGTTGGGTATCGCGGCCAATGGCGCGAACACGGGCAACCTCTCCTCGGTCGATGTCCGCACCCTGACCGGTGCCCAAGACGCCATTCGCGTGGTGGACAAGGCGATTGAAGACATCACCACGCTGCGTGGGGCCTTGGGTGCGTTCCAGCAGAACACGTTGTCGTCGACGGCAAACAACCTGCGGAACTCGTTGGAGAACCTGGTCAACAGCGAATCCGTGATCCGCGACACCGACTTCGCCGAGGAAATCTCCAACTTCACCCGCTTCCAGGTGCAAGTGCAAGCGGGCACCTCGGTCTTGGGCAACGCCAACCAATTGTCGCAGTTGGTCGCCGCCCTGCTGCAACGTTGACGCTCACCGATTGGGGGGCAGGTTCGACGAGCCGGCGTTTCACGACGAAGCGCCGGCTCCTCACGCCATCTAGGGAGCATGCATCGTGACCACCGTCGGCAACAGCAGCGGAGTCAGCTTTTCCGGGCTGGGTTCCGGCATCGACGCCGAACAGATCATCGAAGGGTTGACCCGGCTGAATGCCCGCCGGATCGAAGCCCTGCAACAACAGAAAGACACGGTGGTCCGTCGGCAAACCACGTTTGGAGAATTGCAGGCCAAGCTGCTCGATTTGCAAGGAAAAGTCGGACGCTTGGCGCGTTCGGCCGGCAACGCTCTCGACGGTATGCAAGCCACGAGCAGTCAGCCGGATCGTCTTGCCGTCGCTGCGGGGACATCGGCCACGCCGGGCACCTACACCGTCCGAGTGAACTCATTGGCACAGCCGCATCAACTCGCCTCGCAAGGGTTCGCCGACCCCGGCACCACCATCCGCCAAGGCACACTGACACTGCAAGTCGGCAGCGGCCCCAGCACGACGATCACGATTGATTCCAGCAACAACACGTTGCAAGGCCTGGCGGACGCCATCAATGCCGCCAACGGCGAAGTCCGCGCTGCCCTGGTCCGCGATGGTTCCGCCAACCCGTACCGGTTACTGCTCACCTCGACCAAGGCCGGCGCCGCCAACACCATCGCCATCACCAACAACCTCACGAGCGGACCCGGCGAGAGCATCAACCCGGCACATACCGAAGTCCAAGCGGCCACCGATGCGGAAATCCAGCTTGGAAGCGGGCCGGGTGCGATCGTCATTACCGGTTCGAGTAATCGCATGGATCAGGCCATTCCAGGGGTGACCCTGGAATTGAAACAGGCGGACCCGACCATCGCCCTGACGGTGACGGTGCAACCGAATCGCGAGTCGGCCGTCACGGCAATGCAAGACTTCGTCGATGCGTACAACGGTTTGATCAACTGGGCCAACCCACGGTTGTCTTTCAACAGCGCCACACAACAAGCGGGCGAGTTGCTCGGCAGTTACGAGGTCAACTCGCTGCTGCGAGAGATGAGCCTGGCCCTGGGTGGGACCGTGCCCGGGGTCAACTCGCTGGCCAACCGCATGTCCACCATCGGGCTGAAATTCGACGACAAAGGCCGGTTACAGTTCGATCGAACACGCTTCGAGGATGTCATCGCCGGCCGCGTTGCCGGTATCGGCAGCGGCGATGTGAAGCGACTCTTCGCCCTGACGGGAAGCTCGACCAACCCCGGGGTGCGATTTCTCGTGGGGGGGAA
>JAOAAM010000433.1 GCA_026418875.1 Gemmataceae bacterium
GTCCAAAGAAACTGCGGTGGTCCGGCGGGTGCCAATCCTGGGTGGCGTCGGTTCGGGACCATGGCAAGTCCAGCAACTGGGTCACCTTCGGCACGATCTCCAACCCTCCGGGCACGGGCAACTCACTTGGGCAAAGCTCGCTGAAACCCCGTTGCACGTCGACGACGAGCAAACTTGCCGACGAAAGCTGCATCGCCAGGCTCCTCAAGCCATCCGAAGGCGGAACCGCCAATGCCCAGGTCGTGTTCGGACGGACTCCCCGAAGGAAGTTGAAGAGCATCGTATGAATGACCCGAGGGAAACGACGCTGGCGAGGGAAAAATTGCGAAGTGGGTGGGCCGACGCGGATGTTCCGACTGCACCCGGAACCTTTCGCCCACGGGGCCTAACGGACGTCGTGCAGCCTTTTGACCGCCTGCACCACCCTGCCTACAATCGAAACAGCCCACGATGCCGCGAAGAAGAGGGCGTTATGAATTGGTTAACGGCCATCCCGATCTACAACGAAGCCGCTCACATTCGCTCCGTGCTCTCGGAGGTGCGGCGATTCAGCCCGAAGATTCTAGTCATTGACGATGGCTCGACCGACGAGACGCCCCGACTGTTGGCCGACGAACCCGGCATCCGCGTGGTGACGCATCCTGTCAATCGTGGCTATGGGGCGGCGTTGATCTCGGCATTCCGAGAGGCCGTGAACGAGGGCGTGGACGTCCTGGTCACGATGGACTACGACGGGCAACATGAACCCTCGCGGATTCCCGTGCTCCTCGAAGCCCTCTGCGGCGTGGACATCGTCTCCGGCAGCCGATACCTGCGCGACTTTCGGCAGAATACGCCAGCCCCCGACGATCGCCGGCGGATCAACGCCACGATCACGAAGTACTTGAACGAACGTTTCGGCTTGCAGTTGACCGACGCTTTCTGCGGATTCAAGGCTTATCGGCGTTCGGCCTTGGAGCGGCTGCACATCACCGAGACCGGCTGGGGGATGCCGCTGCAAGTCTGGGTGCAAGCGGCCCGGCTCGGGCTGCGAATCCGGGAAATCGGTGTGCCGCGGCTGTATCTTGATCCGAAACGGGCCTTCGGCGGGGTACTGAACGACGCCGACGAACGCCTCGCCTACTACCGTCGGGTCATCGACGAGGCGGAGCGCATGACGTTGCCTGCGGCACCCGCAGCCTGCTCCGAGTTGATCTACCCGACTTGGGAGAACTGTTTGTGACTCGCCGGGATCGATGGGTCGCGCCGACCGAGGATGGCCGCCTGCTCATTGATCCACCCCTCGACTCGCTGCACGCTGTTCTCGATCTGAACCTCCGCCGCCGGGATCATGCCGAGCTGTTCGGTATCCCCTGGCGTGACTGGCGTCAGCAATGGCATGCCTCGGAGCAAGGTCGGCCTGTGATCGTCACGGGCCACCAGCCGGATTGGGTTCATCCGGGAGTCTGGGTCAAGCACTTCATCGCGTGTGCGATGGCCCGCCGAATCGGGGGGCGGTCGATCCATGTTTCCATCGACACCGACGCAGCGAAGCGACCGGTGGTAATGTTGCCGCGGTTCGCCGATGACCCCACGCAGATCGCACTGGAGTCGGCGGCCTACGATCGTTGGGACGAGGAAGTCATTTGGGCCGACCGGATGATCCAGGACTCCGCGACATTCAAAGGCTTCCCGGCCGAAGTCGCGCGGGTCACAGCGAATTGGCCCTTCCGGCCGATCCTGACCCAATTTTGGGAACGGCTGTCGGCAGCGACTCCACTCGACCAGCCGATCCGTCTGGCCGAAGCAATGGATGCCGCCCGACGATCGCTGGAGGTCGACTGGGGTGCGGGCAACGAAGAGCTGAGCGCCCGTCGATTGTGGGAAGAGAAAGCGCGGGAATTTTTGACCCTGCTGCTCCGGGATCTGCCCAGGTTCCGCGACGTCTACAACGGGGCGGTGCGATCGTATCGGCATCGTCACGGCCTGCGCAGTCGCCAACATCCGGTGCCGGAATTGGCCGATTGGGATGGGTTCCTCGAAACACCCTGTTGGTTTGTTCGGGCCGGTCGGCGTTCCCGGGCTTTCTTGCGACGAGTCGGAGAACATTGGGAAGGGCGTGTCGGCGACATCGTCTTTCCCCCGATCCGCGACGAGGGCTGCCTGATCCGCCGCATCGCCGAAGCCTGGGGCTTCTCCGTCTATCCACGGGCTTTATTGACCACGCTCTTGCTGCGGCTTTTCCTCGCCGACATCTTCATCCACGGCATCGGAGGGGCGAAGTACGACGAGGTGACGGATGACATCATCCGCGGTTACTTTGGATTGGAACCGCCGGAGTATGTTGTCGTGACGGGCACGCTCCGCTTGCCGTTCCCCTTGTTCCGCGCCACGGTGGAGGACCGCCGGACGCTTTCGGCAAAACTCCGAGCGCTACGCTGGCATCCGGAGCGATTTCTGGATCATCGGAACGACCTGGTGGAGCAGAAAGAGCGTTGGCGGAGTCGCGAGCCATTGACCCAAGCCGAGCGAAGGGCTCGATATCGAGAGTTGCTCGGTTTGACCGAAGCACTTCGACCGCTGGTGGAGCCGCAACGACTTGCCGCCGAAAGGCAATGGGAGCGTGTGCAGCGAGAACTCGAGGCCAACGCCATCCTGACACGCCGGGACTACGCCTGGGTGCTGCACCCTGCCGATCGCTTGCGAAATTTTTTGACCCAACTCACTTGAGCCGGAGCAAGGGAGCGTCAATCCAGCTAGGTCGAGTCCAGAATCGGGGGCCGCACCAATCCGAAACCCTCTCATCAAGTCAAGGGCTTTCAACAGCATCGGACTTGGCTGAAGACCGCCCTAGCATGATGCGGCAAAATGGCTGGGACACAGTGAGCGAATCGCCCTGGCCCACTACCGACAAGTGACCGAGGACCACTTCCTGAGAGCAGTTCAACCAACCCCTCCCGAAGTACTGCAAAAAGCGCTGCAGCAGAATACTGATTCTAGTGGTAATAATTTGATGGTAAATCAGGCAATTTGGCCCGAAGTACCTACCAACGTAAGTAGTTGCGCTAATTTTCAGGAAGAATCTGTTTCCGGCCAATTTGACGTAAGTCCTTATTTGACAGCAGAATACACCCGGAGGGATTCGAACCCCCAACCGTCGGTTCCGAAGACCGATGCTCTATCCAGTTGAGCTACGGGTGCGTCTCGCTTCAATATAGAGCCACGCGCGTCATCGTCAACGGGGGTTGGCCCCACGAATTCCAGGGGCGATGGCGTGCGGCGATGCGC
>JAOAAM010000465.1 GCA_026418875.1 Gemmataceae bacterium
CGGAGATGTGTATAAGAGACAGCATATGCACGGGGGGCCTTGCAGGCCGCGAAGTGGCTCGCGGGTCGGCCCCCGGGTCGCTACACCATGTTCGACGTCTTGGGCATTTGAGGAAGACACGCCGTCGCTTTTAGTAGATCCACGTCAGCCCCGCATGGAAGCCGTGCAAGTACATGTCGTGGTCGCTCTCGATGAATTTCGGCCGGGTGCCGATCACCCCCGTGTAGGTCGCGGAAGTCGGCACCTGGGTCATCTCGATGACACGATCGACATAGCTTCCCGGTCGCGACACGCTGCTGAACCAAGTGAAGTTGTACGAGGCGGTGGCGTGCAACCGACGCAGTAGTTGGAACCGAACCGTCGCGCCCACCTCGGGGATGAAGATGAATTCTTCGAGTTGGTTCCGGTAGGGGAAGCTCCGTTGCACGACGCCGCCGCCCGCGACGGTCAGCAGGTCCGGCTCCAACGTGGTCCGCCCATCGCCGAAGATGCGTTGATTCGACCAACCGATGCCCAACTTGCCCGTGCCCGCGAGGTACAAGCGGCCGAAGTAACGCTCCAACCGCAAACCGACTTGGCCCGCGTAGATTCGGTTCACGGTTTCGATCCGGTCACGGATGGTCAGGGTCTCACCGGCCAGCACCGGATTTCCGAGCAGCGACAGGGCACCGTCGAACAGGGCGGTGGAGGACTGGATCAGCCGCATCTCCTCCCGCATGTATGCGATACGGTAACCGACCATCGCAGTGATCGAGCGAGTCTCATCGCGGTAGCAGTTCAGCAGAAGATTCGCATCCGAGTTGTTGATACGCATCCGCGTCTCGAAGACGAATTCGCCGGCGATGTTGCCCGGGTCCGCGATGGGCATGGAAGTTTCGTTCTGGGTGGCCGCATCGATGATGGGGCGGTACAAGCCCGGGTTGCCCAAGGCATCGGACGCGAAGTAGGCATTCCGTGCGCGCTGCTCGGACCAGGTGGAGGAGCCTTCGGTACCGACGGTGCGTTCTGGGTTGATCCATGCCCCGCTGGCGAAGGTGAAGAAGCCAAAGCGACCGTAATCGACGGTGGTTTGGCCAAGCAGCACCGTTGTGGTGGGATTGCCGATGATTCCCTGGTCGGCCGGGGCGCTGGTGGTCACCAGAGGCGCTGGGTAGGGCGAGGGATTCACCCACTGCATGCCGACGCCCCAGTAGAACCACATCCGCGGCACACTGGGCGACGCGTTGTCGCCGATGACGATTGTCGGCTCGGCGGAAGGTTGCAACAACATATTGGCGGACGGGAAGGCCCCCGATGGCGGCGGGGTCTGCGCCCGAATTGCACTGGCCCCACCGAAGGCCAGCACCGCGGCGAGCATCATGCGCAGGTGGTTCATGTCTTCCTCGTCGACGTAGGTCGCCTCTGCAAAGCGCGCATGCAGGGGCGGGCTGTCCACCGCCTCGGATCAGGCCTCCGGGGCGGAACCTTTTCGATTGCCTCTGCCGTTTGTATCGGCAAGACAAGTAACGCAGATGAGAACGAACTGACGCTTTTTGCGATTTGTTCGGAAACTGACTCGTCTGCTTTCGCCGTGGGGGCGATCCAGCGAATTTCGGCAAAGCAGGAAGGGTATTTTGTCGAAAACGGCAATCGCTCAGGCTCGGCGGCAGCGATTCTTCCACGTGCGACCGACCTACCCCTGCTGGCTCGGCACGAAAAAACTCATTGAAGATCATTGAAATTCGGCGATGTTACCTTGACTCCTGTTTCAACAGCACGATAATCTTTATTGAGACTTAATCTCAATTAGGATCCTCGGATGTCTAGAGTTTGTGCTAAATGTTGATGCCATTGGAGCTTATGGCTCCCGGTGAGACTGGAGTCATCGAACAGGTGCAGGGCCAGCCCGAGTGGATCGGCCGGATGGCCGAGTTGGGGATTCGGCACGGCAATCGTGTCCAAGTATTGTCCCCTGGAAGCCCGTGCTTGCTACTGGTCGGTGATTGCCGACTGTGCCTGCGTGTCGATGAGTGTGCCCGGATTCTGGTCCGCCTCGGCCATTGAGCCAACGCCATGCTCTCCCTCGATCAGCTTCAAGTCGGCCAACAGGCCACCGTTACGGCGATCCGCGGTGAGCCGGCCACCATGCAACGCATCGTGGAAATGGGGCTGCTCGAAGGGGAAATCGTCGAAGTGCTTGCGGTCGCACCTTTGGGCGATCCGATCGAAGTCCTGTGCGGAGCAAACCGGATCAGTCTCCGCCGAAAAGAAGCCGCCGCCATCCAGGTGTCCCTCGGGCCTTCCGGGCGAACCTGATCTCTCATCATGCACGCTCATCCCATCGTCGTCGCATTGGTCGGAAACCCCAACACGGGGAAGTCGACGCTTTTCAACGCGCTGTCGGGCTTGCGTCAGCGTGTTGGTAATTACCCCGGCGTCACCGTCGAGATGAAGAAGGGACGCACGAGTGTTGACGGAACTGTGCTGGAGCTGATCGATCTTCCCGGCACTTACAGCTTGGCTGCACGCAGCCCGGATGAAATGATTGCCGTGGATCTGCTGCTCGGACAAGTTCCCGGCGAGAGGCGGCCCGATGTGGTCCTTTCCATCGTCGATGCTTCGAATCTCGAGCGGCATCTTTACCTCACGACGCAATTGATGGAGCTTGGCATCCCAGTCGTCGTCGCTTTGAACATGATGGACGTGGCCGAAAGCCAAGGAATCGCCATCGACATTTCTCGGCTCCGTGAGCGGCTGGGCGTCCCCGTGGTGCCGATCCAGGCCAATCGTGGTCGTGGACTGGATCGACTCAAGCAAGAGCTCGTTGCCGCTGCGGAAAAGCCCGCCCCCACAATTCGGCCCCCATTCCCGGATGCGTTTGAGACCGAGGTTCGACGGCTGGCGGAGCTTGACTCGTCGCTCCCGGACTTTCTGGTTCGACGTGCCCTCCTCGACGTCGATGGATCAGCGCAGAGCCGGTTCTTGGATGGCTCGGTTCGACCGGAGAGGCTTCGGGTGCTGAACGAATCCCGGCAACGCCTCGAGAGCGCTGGCTGTTCCGTTCCGTTGGTCGAAGCCCGCGTTCGGTTCACGTGGCTTCGGCAGGCACTTGCGGATTGTATTCAACGGCCTTCGCAACGGCCTAAGTCGTGGACCGACCGCATCGACCGCCTGTTGACGCACCGCATCTGGGGGACGCTGGTCTTCCTCACGGTAATGTTCATCTTGTTCCAGGCAATTTACATCTGGGCTGGTCCGTTGATGGACTGGGTGGACGCAGGCATCGCCACAATGGGGACGGCCATCGGGGACCAACTTCCGGATGGGATCTTGAAAAGTCTCGTCGTCGACGGTGTTGTCGCCGGGGTGGGCAGCGTG
This sequence comes from Gemmataceae bacterium, assembly GCA_026418875.1. Taxonomy (GTDB): domain Bacteria; phylum Planctomycetota; class Planctomycetia; order Gemmatales; family Gemmataceae; genus CAKZUU01. The sequence continues at coordinate 3,358 of JAOAAM010000465.1, forward strand.
CTGGTTTTTTTGCCACAAATTTTGATCCTATTCGCATTTATCGCCGTGCTTGAGGATTGCGGATACATGGCCCGGGCGGCGTTTTTGATGGATCGCTTGATGGCGCAATGTGGTTTGAGTGGCAAATCGTTCATCCCCATGCTGTCGTCATTGGCCTGTGCCGTCCCGGGGATCATGGCGACACGCGTCATCGAAAATCGACGTGACCGACTGGCGACGATCTTGGTTGCACCGCTCATGAGTTGTTCGGCGCGGTTGCCGGTGTACTTGCTGTTGATCGGTGCCTTCATCCGACCGGGTCGGCCGTCATGGGTCGCTGGTGCAACTTTGTTCGCGATGTATCTGGTGGGCTTCGTGACCGCGCCGATGGTCGCGCTGTTATTGAAACGGACATTGTTGCGGGGTGAGCGGCCCGTGTTCGTGATGGAGATGCCGAACTACCGCTGGCCGTCCGTGAAAACGGTACTTCGGCGAGTCTTCGACGCTGGCTGGTCGTTCGTTCATCGTGCGGGCAC
>JAOAAM010000479.1 GCA_026418875.1 Gemmataceae bacterium
CTCGTGGGCTCGGAGATGTGTATAAGAGACAGCAATGGGTCAGGGCGATCCACTGCACCGGCCGGCCGCGCAGCCGACGTCGCAGGTAACGAGAGTGCCAGCGTGTGGCCGCATCAATCAAAACGCCCTCGGAATAATACACATTCAGACTATCCCCGATCAGCCCGCGGATCCTCCAGAGATTCGTTGCGACCTGTTCCATCCCATGCTTCCGAAAAACGTCAACTCAATCCCGAGGGGCGAACTTTCTCGTGCAACAATTCGACGATTTGCTCCAGAAGCGCCAGGTATTCCGTGTTGGCGATCGATTCGACTTTTTCGTGCAGGCGGCGTTTCCGCTCCAACAGCTCGACGACGTGTTCGACGCCCATCCGAGCCAATGGGCCATCCGGCCCTTGTAAGGCGAGCAGTTGATCGATTTCGGCATCGGTCAGGCGGCGGGCACGATCGGCATGGCGATCGAGCCAGGCGAGAAGTTCGGGCTGGGTGGCGTATTCGTACAGGCGTTTGAGTTTATCGTCACCCTCGGCGGGGGCCACGCCCCGCATACGGGGCAAAAGCCGCTCCAAAGGCAGCGCCCGCAGTTCGTGGACGGTCAAGCCCAGGGCTTGAGCACAGGCAAGGACCGTGGCGTTGCGCAGCCGCCTTCCCTCTCGCGGTTGCAAAATCTGGCGCACCGTGTGCCGATTCAATTGCGTAATCCGTGCGAAATCCTCCTGGTTCCAGCCGCGTTCCTGAACCAGTCGGGCGATTTTCGCGGCCAAGGCGGTGTCCGGGGTCGACGCTCCTGGGTTCATGGTTGCGATCCTATCAACCCTAACGGGAATGCCTAGGGAAGCAGGGGGCAGGAACGGGGCGGATCCAGCGGGGTAACCGTGGGATGTGGTGGACGCGACCTCCGACTGTGATAGGGTTGTCTCGGGGGTCGATCCCTGGAGCACGGGAACACTGTTTATGCCCACGATTCGGGATGCCTTGTTGCAAGGATGGCAGCACCAGCGGGCGGGCAACCTGCCCGTGGCCGAGGAAATTTACCGCCGCGTCGTCGAGGTGCAACCGGACCACCCCGAAGCGTTGTACCTTTTGGGCACGGTCTGCCAGCGGCAAGGCAAACTCGACGACGCGGCCCAGTACTTGCTGATGGCGGTCAGCGCGCGACCCGACTACGCCGAGGCCCACAACAACCTCGGGGTGGTGATGGTGCTGATGGGCCGACGGCTCGATGCCATCCACCATTTTCGCCATGTGGTCCGGCTGCGACCGACCGATCCCGAAGCGTTGAACAATTTGGGCAACGCCTTGCGAGAAGAAGGCTCGCTGGAGGAGGCGGCCGAACTGTTGCAGCACGCCCTGCGCTTGAGGCCGGACTATCCGGATGCGATGCACAACCTTGGCCTGGTTCTGAGCGAGCTGGGCCAAACCGAGGAAGCCGTCGCTTATCTCCGCGAGGCGATCCGGCTGCGGCCTGACTTTGCCGAGGCCCACGCCGACCTGGGACTCATCCTCGCTCGAGAGAAGCGCTGGGACGATGCGGTCGAACCTTTCGAGCAATTGATCCGCCTGCGACCTGATCGAGCCGATGGCTACGCTCACCTGGGGGCGGTGCTGCGCGAATTGAATCGCCTGGAGGAATCCGCCGACCGGCTGCGCCAAGCCATTCGTCTCAGTCCGGAGGAGCCGACGTTCCGCAGCAGCTTGGGGTTGACGTTGCAACAACTCGGGAACCTGGCCGAGGCCGAGGAGCATCTGCGGATCGCCCTGCGACTGTCCCCCGATTTTGCCGATGCCCACAACAACCTGGCGATCACTCTGGCCCAGATGGGTCGCTTCCCAGCGGCGATCGAACATTATGATCGGGCGATCGAGCTTCAACCGGATCAGCCGATCTTCCGCCGCAACCGCTCGTTGGCCTATCTCACCGTCGGCGATTTTCTCAGTGGTTGGGCCGACTACGAGTACCGCTGGCAATGCCCGGGTTTCGTCGAGCGGCAACGACAGTATCCCGCCGCCCCTTGGCGTGGAGAGCCGCTCGAGGGCAAAACCATCTTGCTGTATTGGGAGCAAGGCCTGGGTGACACGATTCAATTCGCCCGGTACGGCCCGATCGTCAAATCGCTGGGCGCGAAGAAAGTCTTTCTCGAGGTCCAACCACCCTTGGTGCGCTTGCTGAGTCGGCTCGAGGGAGTCGATCGCGTCGTCCGCGCCGGGGACCAGGTGGAGTTATTCGATTATCAAGCCCCCTTGGGCAGCGTGCCCGGGATTTTGCAGACCACCCCCGCCTCGATCCCCGCGCCGATCCCCTACCTGACGGCGGAGCCGGAGCGCGTGGCGTTCTGGCGGAGTCAGTTGGCGGGATTTTCCGAATTCAAGATCGGCATTGCCTGGCAAGGGAATCCGAAGCAGGGGGGGGATCGACTGCGATCGATCCCGCTGATTCATTTCGCCCCGATTGCCCGGCTGCCGGGGGTGAAGCTGTTCTCGTTGCAAAAAGAGTTCGGCTTGGAGCAACTCCGCGATCTGTCGGACACGCTGCCCATCGTCGACTTGGGCCGACGACTCGATCTCAGCGGCGGTGCGTTCCTCGATACTGCCGCGGTCATGATGAACTTGGACCTAGTGCTCACCTGCGACACTTCCATTGCCCATCTGGCGGGCGCTCTGGGTGTCCGAGTCTGGGTCGCCCTCTCGGCGGCGGCCGACTGGCGTTGGTTGATCGACCGCGATGACACCCCGTGGTATCCGACGATGCGGCTGTTCCGCCAATCCAAACTCAAACGCTGGGACGACGTGTTCGAACGGATCGCCGATGCCCTTCGCGATTGGCGCAGAGCCCTGCCGCAGGCTCACTCGATCTCCATCGATGTCTCTCCCGGCGAACTCATCGACAAAATCACCATCCTGCAAATCAAAAGCGACCGCATCCGCGACGAGGCCAAACTGCAAAACATCCGCTTCGAGTTGGGGTCCCTCACGGCGGCCTGGGACCGGGCCGTGACCCCGAGCGACGAATTGACCGAACTGGTGGCCGACCTCAAAGCGGTCAACGAACGCATCTGGGATCTAGAAGACGCCCTTCGCCGGCACGAGGCAGAGCAGCGGTTCGATGCGGAGTTCATCGAAAAGGCACGATCCGTCTACCGAACGAATGACCGGCGGGCGGCGATCAAACGGCGGATCAACGAGATGCTTTCGGCCACGTTCATGGAAGAGAAAGAGCATCCCTCGTATTGACGGGGCGACCCCTCCCCGCGCTCAGTCGGATAATTTGCGGTCGACACGACAGAGAGGGGAGGCCGCCGCCGCGGACAGCGACCTCCGGCGAGGGTTTAATTGACCTCCGGCGAGTGACTATTTGACCTCTGGCGGGTGACTATTTGAACTCCGGCGAGTGACTATTTGATGTCCGCCGTGGGTTCATCTGACTTTCGGCGAGTGTCTATTTGACCTCGAGCTTGATGTCTTTAAAGCGGATCTCCATCGGCCCGCCGCTGTGCAATTGCAGTGCGAAAATGCCTCGACGGGCGATCTTGTCGTCGGTCAGATCGACGCACAGTTGACCGTTAATCCAAGTGCGAACCCTTGGACCAATCGCCTCGATCTTGTACTCGTTCCACTCCCCGACTCGGACGTGTTGATCGCCGGGCTTGTCCCAGAGCAGTCCGCGAAGGTGTTCTTCGTACAGTTTGCCCCACCAGCCGGCACCGATGTCGGCTTGCAGACCCTGGACGTCGCCATCGGCGAGCGCTTGGCTGCGGAACTGGATGCCGCTGTTTTCCGTGTTCGGCTGAAGTTTCACTTGCAGCGTCAAGACGAAGTCCGCCGCGGCAAGGTGGCTCTTCAAAAACTCGTTCTGCTTCAGTCCCGGCGACCGGCCGACGATTTCGCCGTTCTCGACACTCCATAGCTTCGGGTCGCCAGTCCAACCCGTGAGGTCTTGCCCATTGAACAACTCCCGGGCGTTTTCGGGTGTGGCCAACATGGGCACCTGGTTCGGCGACGACAAGTAAGCAAACAGCGACCGCACCTCGTGTTCACTGAATGGTTTCAACTGATCGTCCGGCATCATCGAAGTATTGGATTCGGCAATTTCCTCGATGTCGTCCCGCGGGATCGTCAGCGTTTCCGTCGCTGTGACCACGGTCAACGTCTGGGTACCCGCCTCCTTGACGATGCCCGTCACCGTTCGGCCATTCTTCAACTCGATGCGGCTGGCCATGTATTCCTTGGGGATGACCGCGCTGGGGTCGATCACATTTTCCAGCAGGTAGTTGAGGTCTTGGCGGTTGGCTCCGGTGATGTCCGGCCCGACTTTCCCCCCCACGCCGAAAAGCACGTGGCACTGTTGGCAGGTCTTCGCGTGGAGGGCACGGCCCAGCATCAGGTCCGGGGCGGGACCGGGTTTGAGGATCATCTGGCGATACTCAGCCATCATCCGGGCACGATCAGCCGGCGTGCGACGGACGACACCCCAATGGGCGGCGATTTGCTGGTCGATCTCGGCATCCCGCAGATTGGCAAGTTGGCGCACCAGGTCGGCGGGCACATCGCTCGCCGGGACTTTCTTCTCCGCAATCGCCCGAAGCAGCGACTTTGCCGCGCTTTTCCTCGAAGCGAGGGTCGCCAGGGCTTGCCTTTTTTCAGGAAGTGACAGGTTGCCGTACAAGGCGATGATCCGATCGAAAGCGGCGGCATCGTCGAACGTTGCGAGCGCGCGAAGGGCTTCGGGGCGTACGGAGCCGTCGTCGAGCAACTTCGCGAGAACGGGGGGAAGCTCGGCATCGCGGGCCGCCACGAGTGCTTCGAGAGCCGCCAGCCGTTCTTCCCGTCCCTTGGCCCCATCGGCC